>JAHJPT010000036.1 GCA_018819685.1 Alphaproteobacteria bacterium | reverse complement strand
TCGCCCGCGCGCCCGACCGCAGCCAGCGCGCCGGTGATGGCGATGTAGTTGATGTCGTGACCCGCCGCCTTGGCGAGCGGCCCCTCCTGCCCCCAGCCGGTCATCCGCGCGAAGATCAGCCGCGGATTGTCGGCCAGCAGCACCTCGGGACCCAGCCCCAGCCGCTCCATCACGCCGGGGCGATAGCCTTCGACCAGCACATCGGCATGCCGCAGCGCCTCGCGGCAGAAACTCTTGCCCTCCTCTATCTTGAGATCGACCGCGACGCGATGGCGGCCGCGCTCGACCACCGGGTTGAGCACCTGCGTTCCCGCGCGCTCGATCCGCACCACCTCGGCGCCCATGTCGGCGAGCAGCATAGCGACATGCGGACCCGGGCCGATCCCGGTGAATTCGACGACCTTCAGACCCGTCAGCGGGCCGGCGGAACCGGTATCGATCATGCTTGCTCTCTCCTCTTTGCCCCTTCGCATTGCATGATGCGCCCGATCCCGCAACTGCGCCGCGAGACGACGCAAAAAGGTTGTCTTTCGCGCCGCGAAGCGGCACCGCAACCCGACATGCACTCTATCCCTGCCAATCCTGTTCGAGTTGCCGGATGAGCGAGCTGCAACGCGAATTCCGCGATGCGCTGGGGTCTTTCGCGACCGGCGTGACGATCGCCACCACGGTCGCGACCCATGGCGCGCCGGTCGGGGTCACCGCGAGCAGTTTCAATTCGGTCAGCCTCGATCCGCCGCTGGTGCTGTGGTCGCTGGCCAAGAATTCGCAGTCGCGCGAAGCCTTCTCGAACAGCGGGCATTTCGCAGTCCATGTCCTCGCCGCCTCGCAGCGCGAGCTGTCGGATCGCTTCGCCCGCTCGGGCGCGGACAAGTTCGAAGGCGTCGAATGGCTCCGCGGCAAGCTGGGTTCGCCCGTTTTCCCCGAGTTCGCCGCGCGGTTCGAATGCCGGACCCGCCATGAATACGAGGGCGGCGATCATATCATTCTGGTCGGCGAAGTGGTTGAATTCGAGGCTCGCGAGGTGGCGCCGCTGCTGTTCCTCGCCGGGCGCTATGCCCGGCACCAGCCCGATTCCGATACCACTGCCGAGAGCGAGGATATCCTCAACGAAGCGCTGTCGCTCGAACGCGCGCTCGAGACGGTGGTCGAAGGCAGACTTGGCGAGGCGGAACTGGCCGAAACCCGGCGGCTGATGCAGCGGATCATCGAACTGGCGCGCGGCGCCTCTAGCTGAACGCCCTGCGCTCGGGCTTTCGCCGCGCGCGCCAGCCGCTATGCTCATCGCCAAGGAGAGAGTGGTCATGAGCGAATTCGTCGAGCCCCCGCGCACCAACAGCGCAACTCATTGCACGCCCGAGCAATATGAGGCGCTCTACCGCCGCTCGCTCGAACAGCCCGACGCCTTCTGGCTCGAACAGGCCCAGCGGCTCGACTGGTTCACCCCGCCGACGCAGGGCGGCGAATGGTCCTACGACCCGGTGTTCATCGAATGGTTCGGCGATGGCACGCTCAACCTGTGCCACAATGCGGTCGACCGCCATCTGGCGGACAAGGGCGACAGCACCGCGCTGATCTTCGAACCCGACGATCCCGCCGGCGAGACCCGCAGCCTCACCTATCGCGAGCTGCATGGCGAGGTCGTGCGGATGGCCAATGCGCTGAAAGCGCTGGGCGTCGCCAGGGGCGACCGCGTCACGCTCTACATGCCGATGATCGTCGAGGGCGTCACCGCCATGCTCGCCTGTGCGCGGCTGGGCGCGGTGCATTCGGTGGTGTTCGGCGGCTTCTCGCCCGAGGCGCTGGCGGGGCGGATCGTCGATTGCGAGAGCCGTTTCGTCATCACCGCCGATGGCGGAATGCGCGGCGGCAGACCGGTGGCGCTCAAATCCAATGTCGACGCCGCGCTGGCGCATGAGGGCGTCGCTGTCGACGGGGTGCTGGTGGTCCGCCACACCGGCGCCGAGACCGCGATGCAGGCGCCGCGCGACCGCTGGCTGCACGAACTCGCCAGCGACGCGGACTGCCTCTGCGAGGAAATGCGCGCCGAGGATCCGCTGTTCATCCTCTACACCTCGGGTTCGACGGGCAAGCCCAAGGGCGTGCTCCACACCACCGGCGGCTACGGCGTCTGGACCGCGGCCACCTTCCACTATGTCTTCGACTACCAGCCGGGCGAGGTGTTCTGGTGCACCGCCGATATCGGCTGGGTCACCGGGCACAGCTATGTGGTCTACGGCCCAATGCTCAACGGCGCGGCGCAGGTCATCTTCGAGGGCGTGCCCAATTACCCAGATCATGGCCGGTTCTGGGATGTGGTCGACAAGCATTCGGTCGCCATCCTCTACACCGCGCCGACCGCG
>JAHJPT010000360.1 GCA_018819685.1 Alphaproteobacteria bacterium | reverse complement strand
TTCTTCCGCGACAACGGCATGCACGCGGTCATCGTCTATGACGATCTGTCCAAGCAGGCGGTGGCCTATCGCCAGATGTCGCTGCTGCTGCGTCGTCCTCCGGGCCGCGAAGCCTATCCGGGCGACGTGTTCTATCTCCACAGCCGCCTGCTCGAGCGCGCGGCCAAGATGAACAAGGCCGAAGGCGGCGGTTCGCTGACCGCGCTGCCGATCATCGAGACGCAGGCGGGCGACGTGTCGGCCTATATCCCGACCAATGTGATCTCGATCACCGATGGCCAGATCTTCCTCGAGACCGAGCTGTTCTATCAGGGCATCCGCCCGGCGATCAACGTGGGCCTGTCGGTCAGCCGCGTCGGCGGCGCCGCGCAGACCAAGGCGATGAAGAAGGTTTCGGGCTCGATGAAGCTCGACCTCGCGCAATATCGCGAGATGGCCGCTTTCGCCCAGTTCGGTTCGGATCTGGATGCCGCCACGCAGAAGCTGCTCAACCGCGGTGCGCGCCTGACCGAGCTGCTCAAGCAGCCGCAGTATTCGCCGATGCCGTTCGAAGAGCAGACCGTGTCGATCTTCGCCGGCACCAACGGCTTCCTCGACGCGATCCCGGTCGATCGGGTGAACGAATACGAAAGCGCGATGCTCAGCCACATGCGCAGCGAGCATGCCGAGGTTCTGGAGACCATCCGCACCACCGGCAAATTCGAGGACGACACCAAGGCCAAGGTCGTGGCTGCGCTCGAAAAGTTCGCCAAGCAGTTCGCCTGATTGATTTCGCCGTCGTCCCGGCGAGAGCCGGGATCTCGTGCCGCAAGGTGCGACCTAGTGGATAGAGACCCCGGCTTGCGCCGGGGTGACGAATTGGAGAGTTAAGAGAGTGGCATCGCTCAAAGAACTCAAGGGCCGTATCAACTCGGTCAAATCGACCCAGAAGATCACCAAGGCCAAGCAGATGGTCGCGGCGGCCAAGCTGCGCCGTGCGCAGGCGGCCGCCGAACAGGCGCGTCCCTATGCCGAGCGCCTGTCGGGCGTCATGGCCTCGCTCGCAGGCAAGGTCAGCGGCGACAGCGCGCCCCGGCTGCTCGCGGGCACCGGCTCCAGCCAGCGCCACCTGCTGGTGGTGGTGAACACCGACAAGGGCCTGTGCGGCGGTCTCAACGCGAACATCGTCAAGGCCGCCAAGGCCCGCGCGCGAGAGCTGATCGCGGCCGGCAAGGACGTGCAGTTCTATCTCGTCGGCAAGAAGGGCCGCGCGCCGATCAAGCGCGACTATGCCGACCGGATCGAAAAGCACTTCGACACCAGCGAGGTCCGTACGCCGGGCTTCGAGGAAGCCGAGGCGATCGCCGACGATCTGATCGCACGGTTCGACCGGGGCGAGTACGACATCGCCGAGCTGGTCTATCCGATGTTCCGCAGCGCGCTGTCGCAGGATCCGACCATCGACCAGCTGATCCCCGTTCCCTCGCCCGAGGTTTCGGGTAACAGCAAGGATGTCGGGGCGGTGGTCGAATACGAGCCGGGCGAAGAGGAAATTCTCGAGGAATTGCTGCCGCGTTACGTCAAGACGCAGCTGTTCGGCGCTCTGCTCGAGCGCGAGGCCTCGGAACAGGGTGCCTCGATGACCGCTATGGACAATGCCACGCGCAATGCCGGCGATCTCATCAAGGATCTCACCATCAAGTACAACCGCAGCCGCCAGGCTGCGATCACCACCGAACTGATCGAAATCATCGCGGGCGCCGAAGCGCTCTGACCCCTATGAAAGCCAATCTCTTGACCAAACTCGCCTTCCTTCTCGTTCCCCTGTTCGCTCTGGCCGCTTGCGGAGAAGAGCCCGCCGCCGAGGTGGCGCAGACGCAGGTCGCGACGCCCGAGCCGGTAGCGACGCTGCCGGCTCCCAACCAGGCGCTGTTCACGCAGCTCTATGCCGACGCCTGTCCCGAAGCCGAGCCGGTCAACACCGCAGTGTGCCGCCGCGCCGGCCTGGGCTCGGACGAGGTGCTGTGCGAATTCGGTCTCGGTGAGGACGAATATCTGCGCAACGACGCCACCCTTACTCCCGGCGATGGTCAATGGACGCTCGCCGATCCCGAAAACGTGTGCGCCGCCGCTTAAGGCGCCCAACTCCCAAGGCAGGATCCAGATCATGGCCACCGCTCCCGTACTCAACCAGACCACGACCGGCACTATCAGCCAGGTCATCGGCGCCGTCGTCGACGTACAGTTCGAAGGCGAACTGCCCGCGATCCTGACCGCGCTGGAAACCCGCAACGGCGACAGCACGCTCGTCCTCGAGGTCGCGCAGCATCTCGGCGAAAACACTGTGCGCACGATCGCGATGGACGGCACCGACGGGCTCACCCGCGGGCAGGACGTCGTCAACACCGGCAACCAGATCACGGTTCCCGTCGGTCCCAAGACGCTGGGACGGATCATGAACGTCATCGGTGAGCCGATCGACGAGCGCGGTCCGATCGGTGCGGACATGACCATGCCGATCCATGCCGAGGCACCGCTGTTCGTCGACCAGTCGACCGAAGCCGCGATCCTCGTCACCGGGATCAAGGTCATCGATCTGCTCGCGCCCTATGCGCGCGGCGGCAAGATCGGCCTGTTCGGCGGCGCGGGCGTCGGCAAGACCGTGCTGATCCAGGAACTGATCAACAACATCGCCAAGGGCCACGGCGGCGTCTCGGTGTTCGCCGGCGTCGGCGAGCGCACCCGCGAGGGCAACGATCTCTACCACGAATTCCTCGATGCGGGCGTCATCGCCAAGAACGAGGCTGGCGAAGCGGTTTCCGAGGGATCGAAGGTCGCGCTGGTGTTCGGACAGATGAACGAGCCTCCGGGCGCCCGCGCCCGCGTCGCGCTGTCGGGCCTGACGATGGCGGAATATTTCCGCGACGTCGAAGGCCAGGACGTGCTGTTCTTCGTCGACAACATCTTCCGCTTCACGCAGGCGGGTTCGGAAGTGTCGGCGCTGCTCGGCCGTATTCCGAGCGCCGTGGGTTATCAGCCGACGCTGGCGACCGACATGGGCAAGCTGCAGGAACGCATCACCTCG
>JAHJPT010000359.1 GCA_018819685.1 Alphaproteobacteria bacterium | reverse complement strand
CGACCATACCCGGTGCACCGTTCTGCGGGCGCATCGCCGGGCGGGCGCCGCCCTTGCGGGCCAGCAGCGTGGACGAAAGAGAGGCGAAACCGGTGTCGCTCATGGCGTAATCCTGCAGCCTTCCCGATTACTGGGCCACGCGGCGACCGAAGCCGCCGGCGGGTCGGTGGGCACCGGCGATCTGCGCCTGGTGATTGGGCGCTGCGAAGATCGTCCGGCGGAAGTTCTTCTCCAGCCGATCGGAAACATATTTCCACAGCGCGGTCACTTCGGCAGCGCTGCGGCTGTTTTCGTCCACTTCCATCACCGTGCGGCCGTCGATCATCGAGGCGGCGAAATCGGTGCGGTGGTGCAGGGTGATCGGGGCGACGGTTCCGTGCTGCGACAGCGCGACCGCGGCCTCGGAGGTGATCTTGGCCTTGGGGGTCGCGCCGTTGACCACGAACACCAGCGGCTTGCCGGCGCGCTCGCACAGATCGACCGTGGCGCCCACGGCGCGCAGATCGTGCGGGCTGGGACGGGTGGGAACCACGATCAGCTCGGCCACCGCGATCACCGACTGGATCGCCATGGTGATGGCGGGCGGCGTATCGATGACCGCCAGCTTGAAGCCCTGCTGGCGAAGCACGTTGAGATCGCTGGCCAGCCTCGCAACGGTGGTCTGCGCGAAGGCGGGATATTCCGCCTCGCGCTCGTTCCACCAATCGGCCAGCGAGCCTTGCGGATCGATATCGATGAGGACGACCGGGCCGGCACCCGCCCGCTGCGCCTGAACTGCCATATGCCCGGACAGGGTGGTCTTGCCCGATCCGCCTTTTTGCGATGCCAACGCCAGTACTCGCACGGATTGGTCCCCCTGAATTGCGCCCTAGAACGTCGTCGAATTCGCTCGCCACACGCGAGGTATCCACCCGGAATTCGCAGACTACCCTCAATTTTGGGTTAACGGGGGCGTGTAAAACGCGCCGTCCAGGTGCACAAAGGACGGCCAAGATTTTGCTAACGCGGGTTTTACTATATGTTCAGTTGAGTAAACCTAGGCGAAAGCACGAAATCCATGGAGACGGCGATGCGCAACCCGATAACAAGACGAACCGGCCTCACTGCAGGCGCCCTGACCCTCGCCGGGCTGCTGATGGCCGGTGCCACCCCGGCGCTGGCCGATGTCAAGCAGGGTGTCGATGCCTGGGCGGCGGGCGACTACGCCACCGCGGTTCGCGAATGGTCCGGCCCCGCCGCGCAGGGCGATCCCGATGCGCAGTTCAACATGGCGCAAGCCTATCGGCTGGGTCGCGGGGTTCAGGCCGATCCGCGCCAAGCCGAGGCGCTCTATGCCGCCGCAGCAGCGCAAGGACATGTGAAAGCCGCCGACAACTACGGGCTGCTGCTGTTCCAGGACGGCCGCCGCGAAGAGGCGATGCCCTATGTCACCGCTGCCGCGGAGCGCGGCGACCCGCGCGCGCAATATCTGGTCGGGGTCGCTCATTTCAACGGCGATCTGGTGGAAAAGGATTGGGTTCGCGCCTATGCGCTGCTGACGCTGGCGAACGGCGCCGGCCTGCCGCAGGCGCGCGCCGCGCTGGTGCAGATGGACGAATACATCCCGCTCGACCAGCGCGAGCAGGCGCAGCTGCTCGCGCAACAGCTCGACGCGCGGGCGAACGCCAATCGCGCGCAACAGCTCGCCACCGTCGATCTCGAGCGCGGACCGGTGCAGACCGCGATGGCGCCCGACATCGTCCCCGCTGTACCGCAGCCGCCGATGGTGTTGCCGGCGCCCACCTCGGCTCCGGTCACGACCGTCACTGTGGATCGGGCAGGAGCGGATTACACGCTTCCGCATGCGGAGCCCGTAGCGGTGCCGGTCGCGACCCGCGCCCCCGCGCCCGCTCCGGTCACGGTCACGACGGCCGAGCCGGTGGCCGCTGCTCCTGCGATGACCACTGCGGCCGGCCCCTGGAAGATCCAGCTCGGCGCCTTCGGGCAGCCTGGCAATGCCGACCGTCAGCTCGAGCGCATGCGCAGCCGCAGCGTGCTGTCCGGAACCCGGCTGGTAAAGGAGCCCGAGGGTCGCCTGACCAAGGTCATGGCCGTGGGCTTCGCAAGCCGCGCCGCGGCGCAGCAGGTGTGCAACTCGCTGAAATCCGGCGGCCAGGACTGTCTGGTCACCCGCTAGACCACTGAAGCGCCTTCCCTCGCGCGCCACCCTCGCTAGAAAGGGCGGCGCGAGGGGGAAAAGCATGACCGATACCGACATTCCTGCCGAGACCAGCGCCGCGCCCGACCAGCCCAGGCCGGTCGCCGAAAGCGGCGAGCGCATCGCGAGCCTCGATTTCATCCGCGGCCTGGCGGTCATGGGCATCCTCGCGGCCAACATCACCGTCTTTGGCCAGCCCTTCGTCGCCTATACCTGGCCGGGCGGGTTCCTGGTGCCCACCGGGGATCCTGAGGGCTGGTTGTGGGCGCTGCAATTCGTGCTGATCGACGGCAAGATGCGCGGGCTGTTCACGTTGCTGTTCGGCGCCGGGCTCTACCTCTTCCTCGAAAAGGCTTGGGAGCGTGGGCGAGGGCGCGGGTTGCAGGCGCGGCGGCTGGCGTTCCTGCTGTTGTTCGGGCTGATCCATTTCTTCTTCATCTGGAAGGGCGATATCCTCACCAGCTATGCGCTGTGCGGGTTCGCGGCGCTGCTGTTCGTGCGGATGCAGCCGGTGAAGCAGATAATCTTCGGATTGCTCGGCTATTTCCTGGGTGCGCTGGCCTTCACCGCGCTGTTCGCAGGAATGGTCGCTTTCGATCGGATGGAGCCGACCGATGCCGAAACCGCCGCCCAACAGGTCGAGATGCGCGCAACCAAGATCCAAAGTATCGAGGACGGAGAAATCGAAACCGCGCTCATTTCCTCAGGCGACTACCCCGGCCTGGTCGCGCATAATTTCGCCGAGCATTGGTCCGATCCGCTGGTCTTCGTGCTCCAGCTCCTGTTCGAGACGCTGCCGCTGATCCTGATCGGCATGGCGCTCTACCGGATGGGCTTGTTCGATGGCCGCATGCCGGCGCACAAGCTGCGGCGCTGGGGCTGGATCGGCTTGCTCGGAGGCGGAGCCCTATCGGCGGTGATCGCCTGGTGGACGGTGAGCGAAGGCTTGACCTATTTCAGCACTTTCCTCGCCTTCGTGGGACTGGCAGGTTTCGCCAATCTGCCGATGGTGCTGGGCTTGGCGGCGCTGCTGTCGCTGGCGGGAATGCGCGCGAGCGGCTGGCTGGCCGAACGCGTTTCCGCAGCAGGGCGTGCTGCCTTCAGCAATTACATCGGCACTTCCGTGGTGATGCTGTTCGTATTCCACGGCTGGGCCGCAGGCCTCTATGGCGAGCTCAACCGGCCGCAGCATTGGCTGGTGGTACTGGCGGTGTGGGTGCTGATCCTCGCCTGGTCCAAACCCTGGCTCGACCGGTTCCGCTATGGTCCGCTGGAATGGCTGTGGCGCTGCCTCACTTATGGACGGACGTTTCCCTTCCGGCGCTGACGGGCGCTTCAGGTTTCGTCTTCGAGCGCGATGCGCCGCGGCCCTCGGGTGGCCAGCCGGGTTTCCAGCAGGAAGAACACTAGACCGCTCACCAGCAGGCTCATCGTCACCACCCAGGCGAGTGCAATCAGGGATCCAATCCGCGCTTCGATATAGGCGCTCACGAACAGCAGGGCGATCACGATGCTGATGGTCACCGCCGATGCGGTGCTGAACACCAGCGCCTTTTGCGAATGGCGCCGCCGCTGACCCAGCCACGCCAATTCGCTCGCCTCGCCGCTGGCCACCCCGTCATCGATCCGCCGGTTGATCCGCTCGATGCGCTCCGCAACCCAGATCAGCCGGCTCATCATGACGTTCATGATCGCGCCGATCGCGCTGAGCAGGAAGGCAGGTGCGAGCGAGAGCTGCACGATCTGCTGGACGCGCGGAGTGCTGGCGGTGCGCTCGAGTAGTTCGAAGGCGAAACTGCCGCCGACGGTGAGGATATCGATCGTCATTCTTTGGCGGTCATTCCTTGGCGAAGGGGTTCTTGGGGCTCTTGAGCGTCAGCCGCACCGGCACCGCGTCGAACCCTAGCTTGGCGCGGATGCCGTTGACCAGATAGCGTTCGTAGCTGGTCGGCAGCGCATCGAGCCTGGTGCCGAAGATCACGAACCGCGGTGGCCGGGTGCCGACCTGGGTGATATAACGCAGCTTGATCCGGCGGCCCTTGGGGGCGGGCGGCGGGTTGGCGTCGAGCGCATCGTCGAACCAGCGGTTGAGAGCGGCGGTGGGCACCCTCTTGGACCAGCTCTCGCGGATTTCGAAGGCGGCGCTCAGCATCGTGTCGAGGCCCTTGCCGGTCTTGGCGCTGACCGCGAGCAGCGGCACGCCGCGAACCTGCGCCAGCCCGTCGTCGAGCGCGGCGCGCACTCCATTGAACAGTCCGCTGGCGTCCTCGGCGATATCCCATTTGTTGATCGCCACCATCAGCGCGCGCCCTTCCTGGAGCACCATGTCGGCAATCTTGAGGTCCTGATGCTCGAGCCCTTGCGTCGCATCGAGCAGCAGCACCACCACTTCGGCGAAATCGACGGCTCGGTGAGCGTCGGCGACCGACATCTTCTCCAGCTTGTCCTGCACCTTGGCGCGCTTGCGCATGCCCGCGGTGTCGACGAGATGGATATCGCGCAGTTCACCCGTTTTCGGGTCGTTCCACTGATAGTCAATCGCGATCGAATCGCGGGTGATCCCGGCCTCGGGTCCGGTCAGAAGGCGGTCCTGCCCCAGCAGGCGATTGATCAGCGTCGACTTGCCGGCATTGGGCCGGCCGACGATGGCCAGCTTGAGCGGACCGAGCGGGGCGTCCTCACCCTCCTCGACATAATCGATCCGCTCGGCGGCGGCATCGGCCTTCTCGCCGATGATCGGCCACAGCGCGGCGAACAGATCGGCGATCCCGTCGCCATGCTCGGCGGACAGGCCGACCGGCTCGCCGAAGCCCAGATTGTAGCATTCGAGCACGCCCGCCTCGGCGGCACGACCTTCGGCCTTGTTCGCCACCGGTACCACGGGGACATGCTGTTCGCGCAGCCAGCGGGCGATTTCCTCGTCGAGCGGGGTCAGCCCGGCGCGCGCATCGACCACCATCAGCGCGGCATCGGCGCCTTCGAGGCTGACCTCGGTCTGCTTGCGCATCCGCCCGGGCAGGCTGGCGGGATCGTCGTCTTCCCAGCCCGCGGTATCGACCACCGTGAATTCCAGACCCGCCACCGTCGCATCGCCAAGCCGCCGATCGCGGGTGACGCCGGGCTGGTCGTCGACCAGCGCCAGCTTCTTTCCGACAAGCCGATTGAACAGAGTCGACTTACCCACGTTCGGGCGTCCTATAATGATCACGGTCGGTTTGTTGGATGGGAGTTTCATAATCGCTCGGCAGGTGGCCTTTGCGGCTCGGTTTGGCAAGAACAAGCGCAAGAACGAACGGAGCGGCCGGGGTTAAGATCGGTTAACTGCTTTCGACAGGCATGTCGCAATTCCCATGGGAGCACTATCGCTCGCATGAGGAAATCCATCGCCTGTGGCCTGACTGGCCTCGCCATGCTGACAGCGGCTCCCGCGCTAGCGCAATCCCGCGACGATTTCGGCTTCGAAGCGCGACAGCCGGGGCATAGCGGCGAGTTAGCCCCCTATCTGCAATGCGTGCCCTATGCCCGCGAGGTTTCGGGGATCAGGATTTTCGGCGACGCCCATACCTGGTGGGAGCAGGCCGAGGGGCGCTATGCCACCGGCCATGCGCCCCGGGTCGGGGCGGTGATGGCGTTCCGGCCGCACCGGTCGATGCAATTGGGCCATGTCGCCGCGGTCAGCCGGGTGGTCGACAGCCGCTCCGTCCTGCTCGATCATGCAAACTGGTCGCCGATCGACGGTCGCCGCGGCCAGATCGAACGCGATGTGCTGGCGGTGGATGTCTCGCCCGGCAACGACTGGAGCGCTGTTCGCGTCTGGTATGATCCACTCGGCGCGCTCGGCACCACCGAGTGGCCAGTCGAAGGCTTCATCTATTCCGATCGTGCGCGCGGCGCTCCCATGCGCATCGCCCAAGCACCGAGCCAGGGACCGACCCGGCTGAAAAGTTCGCGCCGTTTCCTCAGCGCCTTCAACGAATTCTCGAACTGAGAACCCGATGCAAGCTTGGGGCGGATCAATCCGCCTTGGCGACCGGTGGATCGTCGCCCAGATCCTCGTACCAGGCTTCGACAGGTCCGGTCAGCTTGATCGTCAGCGGGTTGCCCTTGCGATCCATGGTCTTGCCCGCCTGGACCCGAATCCAGCCTTCCGAGATGCAGAACTCGTCGACATTGGTGCGCACCGCGCCCTTGAAGCGAATCCCGATGCCGCGCTTCAACAGCTCGGCATCGAAAAACTCGCTGCGCGGATTGACCGACAGGCGGTCGGGCGGGGTGTCTTGGGACGCTGTATCGCTCATGCCGCGCCCCTAAGACGCGGCGCAGGGTCTCGCAAGTTCAATCGGCTTGCACGAGACTTGCACTATCACAGCACGCGCCGGTCACGGCCGAGCTAGCGCCTTGCCAGGCTCAAATCTCGTCGGGATTGCGCCCCGGATCGTCTGTATCGGGCTGCGGAGGCTGGATTTCCGGGGGCTCGCGCATCGGCGCCTCGTTGGGCGGACCGCCCGGCGGCAGCTCGTTGGGAGCGCCGGGTTCGATCGTATCGGGTGAAGGATCGGGTTGGGTAGCCATGATGGGTTTCCTTAGTCGGGGGGAAGATTGGTTTCGGGATACATGGAATCGAGCCTTTCCTCGCCGGCACCATCCCGCTTGCTCCGCTTCGCCATCCGGTCCGACATCTCTTCGTTTATCTTGCTGATATCGCTGCGGTTGCCGAGGACTTCGCCTGCGGCGTCCCCGTCGCCGTCGAGCTCGGAGGCGGTTTTCGCATCGACGTCGGGATCGATCACCGGCGGGGTTTCCGGCGGGGTTCTGGGTCTGTCGTAGTCGGTCATGTTCGCCTGCCTTTCACCCCTCAACGGTGGACCGGCCCCTGCCGTTCCTGCCATCCATCGCCGCGCTTGCCCTTTTTGGCGCTTCCGATTAGAGGCACGCGCCTACACGCGCGGCGTGGCTGTCGACGCGCGGCTTCGTTTGGGTTGCGGGCGTGGCGGAATTGGTAGACGCGCTGGTTTTAGGTACCAGTATCGAAAGATGTGGGGGTTCGAGTCCCTTCGCCCGCACCAGCCGCCCTCCGGCAGCCTCTCGCCCAGCACCGGTTAGACCCATTCAAGAGTACCCATACATGCAGATCATCGAGACGACCAACGAAGGCCTCAAGCGCGG
>JAHJPT010000358.1 GCA_018819685.1 Alphaproteobacteria bacterium | reverse complement strand
GCTTCGCTTCGCTACGCTCTTCGGCCTTGACCGAGGGGCGCGCGCGCGCATCGGCGCGGTGCGCCGGTAGCTTAACGGAGAGAGCGGTTCCTTGACGGAGAACGCGGTGCGGGTTCGAGTCCCGTCCGGCGTACCGACCATTGCAGCGCTACCGGCCGGATAGATTGTAGCACGCGCGCGCCCCTCTATGGGGCTTCCGTTGTATGAGCATTTGGGTCCGGCGGGTTATCGAGCTCAAACAGCTCCAGGTCCTGGGGCCGGGTGACGTTGCGACGCAAAAGGCCGTTCAGGTGATCGCGAAATTGCGGGTTCTGGCTCGCATGTTCCAGGACAACAGCCCCGGCGATGATCTTGCGCCGTGTGTCGCGTTTTCGTTCGGCCTGACGCAGCCGAGCGCGCTCGCTGCTAATCTGTGCTTCTAGGCGGGCCTTTTTCTGGTGCAGCTCTGCTAATTTCTCGTCTGGCGTTTTGCGGGGCGGGGCCATTCTCTACCTCCCTATAGGAGACATGCTGCCATAGAGCTGATATTGCGGGAATACCTTTCGGAGAGTTTTGCGCGATAATCGAAAATAGACGGGAGGCGAATCACTGAGGAACGAAGTGCGCACTTACACAAACTTCGTTTGTAGCGCGTCGGGGATTCCCCGAACCCCTTTGAGCGCTCTCGTTCCTCGGCGCTTTGCCCTTCTGCGACCAGGGCGGGCCGGTCCCTCATATGCCGGGACGGGCTTTTCGACGTTCAGCAGGTGAGAGCGAGGAATGGCGCAATATCGGTTGTCGGCATCGGTCATCAGTCGCGGGCATGGTCGCAGCGCTGTGGCCTGCGCCGCCTATCGAGCCGGCGAACAGCTCGCAGATGATCGCACCGGTCAGATACATGACTACACCCGCAAGCGGGGCGTTCTGCATACCGAGATCATGGCCCCCGAAAATGCCCCCGCCTGGATGCGCGATCGCACGAGACTGTGGAACGCGGTCGAGGCAGTCGAGACGCGCATAAATTCGCGCCTCGCCCGAGAAATCCAGCTTTCCCTGCCCCACGAAATGACCGCAGAGCAGCGCCAGGAACTGGTTCGCGGTTTTGTCCAGAAGGCGTTCGTGGACAAGGGCATGGTTGCCGACTTGGCAATCCATGCCCCAGGCCCGCGCGAAGATCACCGCAATCACCATGCGCATATCATGCTGACGATGCGCGAGCTGACAGCCGGGGGATTTCATGCCGGGAAGGCGACGCCTACAGCCCGGAGCTGGAACGCCCGCGACAAGCTCCAGGAGTGGCGAAAGGAATGGGAGCTGCACCAGAACCAGGCCTTGGCCAAGTCTGGCAGCAGGGAGCGCGTCGACAGCCGCAGCTACGAGGCTCAGGGCGTTGATCGGGAACCGACCAAGCACCTAGGGCCATCCGCTCACCAAATGGAAAAGCGCGGCCAGGAAACCCGGATCGGCAACGAGAACCGGGCTGCGAACGAGAACAATCGAAACCGCGCCGATCGGCACGGCATCCTCGTTGCCCTGCAAACGCAGATCGATCGCTTGGACGGCCGCTTTACGAAGCAGGAGGCCGAGCGTGTCCAGGCGGTCGAAAACGAACACCAGTGGACGCGCTCCGACCTTAAGAGCAAGCACCAAACCGAAAAGCAGCGGGAATGGGACCGCCTCGATGGCCTTTATGGCGAGTCGATGCGGACCCTAGCGGCCGAGCGCCAAACGCTCGAAAGCCGCATTGCCGCGTCCGGCTGGCGTAAGGTCTTGCGCGACGCGACAGGCCGCACCGGCAGGGACGCCGACCGGCTGGACCGCGTGAAGCTCAACTATTTGAGCGCAGCCGAGCGGGTTTTGCAGGGCATGGACGCCCTGGAAACCCGGCAAAGCCAGCAGACGGCCGCGCTCGAAAAGGCCCACGAACAGCGCAAAGCGCAGATCGCGGAGGAAACCAGGAAAGAGAAGGAGGCCGCCCGCGCGGCGCTGATGACGCGCCGGAAGGTCGCGGCCGAAGCTTACGAAAAGCGCCAGGCCGAACAAACGAACATTCAGCCAGCTCGAAAACCTCTCATTACGCGTGCCCGCGAGATCGCGGCCGAGGCCTTGGCAAAACCGCCGACACCGGCCGCGCCGCCTGCCCCGGTCGATCGCCAGCCCTACCGGCCTGACGAGACTGTGCAGTTTGCTCGTGCACCATCCCAGGAGGCCCAGGCACAGCGTTCGCCTCCTTCCCTTCCCGACTATCGCGAAGTGTGGGGACGCCGCGCGGGCGACAACGCCGCGGCGGCCCAAGCTGCCGCGGCTAAGAGCGCCGCGCCGGAAGAATCATCTGCCATGCAGCGCCGAGCCGAGGACCAGCCTGCCCCCAGGCCGATTTCGGCCGGGATACCGGACGCGAAGGCGGCGCATGACAGCGCCAACCTTTCGATGTCTGAGCAGGCGGCAAAGTTCGAGAAGGAAGCCAGGTGGACCGACAGCACGGCAAAGCCTTCGTCCGCGTGGGACTGGTACGCCCAGCAGGCGGAGAGCTTTGAGAAAGAGGCCGAACGGACGCCCGAGCGGGGGCTTTCGCTTGGCCGGAAATTCAACGGCGGCGAATAGGCGGGCTGGTTTCGGCGCGAGCGGATTCACTCATTAGATCGATCGAATGACCATTGTTAGCTACCAGATAGCTACCAGATAGCTATCTGGTAGCTATCAGAATTCTTTTGGATATCCGTTAGCTAACTGTTATCTTGATCTGCTTATTTTCATTTATCCGTTCACCATTGAAAGCCCTTGCCATGCCCGTTATCGCCTTCGCCAATCCAAAGGGGGGCGCCGGAAAGACCACTTCCGCCCTTCTTCTCGCTTGCGAACTCGCCGCCAAAGGTGCGGCCGTTTCCATCATCGATGCCGACCCGGAAAAGTGGATATCCCAATGGGGCGCATTGCCGGGAAAGCCGGAAAACATGCGCATCCTCTCGGAGGTCAGCGAAGATACAATCGTGGATCAGATCGAGGACGCGGCCGCAGCGGCGCAATTCGTCATCGTCGATCTAGAGGGCACCGCCAGCCTTATGGTCGCCAATGCGATAGGGATGGCGGATCTCGTCATTATCCCGACCCAGGGCGCTTCGATGGACGCCAAGGGCGCAGCAAAGACGATCAAGTTGATCCGCAACCAGGCCCGCATGGCGCGCCGGGATATTTGCCACGCCGTGCTCATGACACGCACGAGCGCAGCCGTCGCGTCGCGAGCGCTCAAGAATGTGCGCGATCAGCTCGATAAAGGGGGCATCGATATATTCTCGACCTCGATCGTCGAGCGCGCCGCCTATCGGGACATCCTCGATTATGGAGGTTTGCTTTCCAACCTCGATCCGCGCCAGGTGAGCAATCTCGATAAGGCTATCGAGAACGCCCGCGAGTTCGCAGGGGAAGTCCTCGCGAAGCTGCGCAGCGCGGCCGCGCGGACGGAGGCGGCGTGAACATGACAAAAGAACGTGCCGATCTCGGCTTTTCGGACGCCTTGGACGAGTTCAATCCGTCTGAATGGTCGCCAAAGCCCGCAGGCCAGCCAAAGCGGGAACCGGTAGATACGAAGACCGTAGAGGCTATGGGCTTCCGCAGCCGGGAGCCTAAACCGGTTGTCAGCGACACGGCAGGCAAAGAGCAACGCCGCCGCCGCACAGGTCGAAATGCGCAATTCAATCTGAAAGCCCGGCCGGAAACGATCGAGGCTTATTGCGCGATCGCCGATCGGCAGGGATGGGGGCTAGGTGAAACCCTGGAACGAGCGGTTGAGCTTCTAGAGCGCGAATATCGCAAATAGGCCTCGAAACTCCTCAAAGCTTAAAAATTCTTTTCGGAACGGGCCGACTCTGGCACGATGGCGTGATGTCGCGCGGGAGATTCGCCCGCGTATCACCCACCGAGCCCGGAGGAATCTAGGCCCAGAAACACGAAAACCCGCCGAAAGGGCGGGCTTCATATCCGGGGACGCTCCGGGAATAGTCTGATGTGGTAGTCCGACTTTCCCAAAATCCCCGGCCTTTTGCAAGCGGATTCTTGCCACGGCACCGCTTTGCCAAAATTTGACGCCCCGCCCCTTCGGCCAACAGGTCCGAGAGGGGGACGCATGCAAAGCTTAGGGGACATTCTCCAACACCAACCGACACCAGGAGGACGGCGGGGCGAGCCCGTGCGCCGCGAATCCCGCGCGAAAGGGCGCGAGGGAACGTTCTGGCGGCCGACGACGCGCCAGGACGTGCGCCAGCTCATCCTGGCCGCGCGGCGCTATGACATGGCGGGCCGTCAGGGCGGGCAGCGCAACGGGCCGCTTGGCCATGTCGCGCTCGAGGTGCTCGAGCTGCTCGCCCACCTGGTCGATTTCCGCAGCGGGCGGCTCGATCCGGCGCTCGACACGATCGCCGCCAAGATCAAGCGCTCGAAATCCGCCGTCGTCGATGCGCTCAAGGCGCTTCGCCAACATGGCTTTCTCGACTGGCTGCGACGCTACGTGCCGACCGGCAATGACGGCGGCCGGGGCCCGCAGGTTCAGCAGACCAGCAACGCCTACCGGCTGTTCCTGCCGGCGG
>JAHJPT010000357.1 GCA_018819685.1 Alphaproteobacteria bacterium | reverse complement strand
GCTTCGGAAAGCAACCGGAGTTTTGGTGTTCCGCACGGCAAAAACCTACTCGGGAGGGTCCGCGATCATCGCGGTGAACTCGACTTCGCAGGTTGTCTTGCCCTCGACGCTGGCTTTGCCTTTGAACTTGTAGACGCGACTGCGCTTCTGGGTGAATTCCACTTCCATCTCGAGCAGGCAACCCGGCGTCACCGGCGCCCGAAATTTGGCGTTCTCGATCCCCATGAAATAGACCAGCTTGCCGGTCCCCGCGAGACCCAGCGTCTCGATCCCGAGGATCGCCGCAGCCTGCGCCATTGCCTCGATCTGGAGCACGCCGGGCATGATCGGCGCGCCGGGGAAGTGGCCCTGGAAGAACTCCTCGTTGAAGGAGACCGCCTTGACCGCATGGATCCGCTCGCCGTGTTCGATCGCGCGGACGCGGTCGACCAGCAGCAACGGATAGCGATGCGGCAGCGCTTTGAGGACCTGCCGGATGTCGAGGCTCTTGACCTCGGCATTCTCGTCCGTGTTGCCGGGGGCGCTGCCGCTATCGCTCATTTCCGTCCCTCTTTTACGCGTCAGGTTCGCTGTTAGCGACCGTTCGGCTGCTGGTTCGGCTGCTGCGCCTGCTGCTGCTGGGCCTGCTGCTGCGCGATCGCGAAGATCTGCTGGACCTGCTGATAGACCGAAACCGTCTGGCGCGACGGCTGCCAACCGGCCGGCGGCGTCGTCTGCACGCTGGGAACCGCAGTGTTGAGCGCGGCGACGACCTTGCCCGTCATATCCGCAGCGGGCTGCGCGTAGATCACCGAGTCGGGCGCGACGACCATCTGCACCTGGTTCTGCGTCACGACCTGCTGCAGCGTCGGGCTGTACTGGCGCAGGATCTGCTCGAGCGCATAGGCGCGTGCCATGTCGATCTGATTGGTGAGCTGGCCGACTTCGCGCTCGATCTGCTGGATCTGCTGCCACTGCGGGGTGGTCTGCGCGGCCGCCTGCTCGGCTTCGTCGAGCCCACCGTCATTATTGGTGTCGAGCTGCGTCAGCAGTGTCTCGATCTGCTGCTGACGCTGCTGGATCGTGGTGATCTGCGTCTGATAGGTGGTGCCGACCTGCTGGAAGGCGGTGCGCAGCGCATTGGTCTGGGCGATGGCGAGCGGCGTGTTCACCACGGCGATATTGCCCTGCACCTGCGCGCTGGCGGGAGCAGCAGCGAAGACGGCGGCGGCAAGGCTCGCCGAAGCGAGCGTTTTGGCAAGAAATTTCATTAGAATTGCGTTCCTACGTTGAAGGAAAAGAGTTTGGTGTCGTCGCCCGGCTGCTTCTTGAGCACATGGGCTAAATCGATCCTGAACGGACCGAAGGGCGAGTTCCAATTGACCCCGATGCCCACCGAAATGCGCGGGCTGGGGCTGTCGCCGAGGAAGACTTCCTCGAACGCCGGGATGATGTTGCCCTGCGCGACGAAGCCGGTCGGGATCGGCTCGCCCGCCGGAATCGCGACCACGACGTCGTCGGTGGCCACGTCGGGATCGCCCGGGTTGAGATAGATCGGATTGCCGCTCGCGTCGCGCAAGGGGTTGAAGAACTCATTGCCGAACGGGTTCTGCAGAAGGATCGGGTCGGTGATGTTGAACAGCCCGCCCACGTCGAGGAACACCGAGGGGCGCAGGCCGAGCTCGCGGGCGCCGGTCCCCAGCGGAATCTCTATCTCCGCGCGGCCGAGATAATAGGCCGTTCCGCCGATCGCATCGTCTTGAATCTGGTCCTGGTCGGTGATCACTTCGCCCACGCCGTCGCCATCGGTATCGCGGATCGGGCGGCGGATCACCCGCGGGCCCACGCCGCGGATGTCGAAGCCGCGGATCTGCGGTTCGCCGAGGAAGAAGCGATCGGTCAGGCGAACGTCGTCGGTCCCCGGGATGCCGCGGTCCTCGAAGCTGCGGATCGCGCCGCCCTCGGCGGTCAGCGAAAAGATGAACCCGGCAGGGAGCGGGTAATATTGCCCGACCTTGCCGTTGACGCGCAGGTAGTTCACCGACCCGCCCAGCCCGGCATATTGCGTGGTTATCGCCAGGTTGCGGCCGCGGGTCGGGCGCAGGCGGCTATCGGTCGAATCCACCGATAGCGTCAGGCCGAGGATCGAACTCGTCCGCTCGCCGATGGCATCGCACAGGAACCGGCCCGCTAGCAGCGGCTCGCAACTGTCTATCCCGTCGCCGTCGAAATCGCTGAAAAAGCGGTTCTCGTCGATCGAGACGTCGTCGTAATTGAGCGTATAGCTGCCCACCAGCGAGGCGTACTCGCTCAGCGGCACGCCCGCGCGCAGCGAGAAGCCGGTGGTCGATTGTTCGAACGTGCTGTTATTGTTCCGGTTGAACCCGAAATTGCTGTAATCCTTGCGGTAGATGTCGACGCCCGCGGAAATGTTCCGGTCGAACACATAGGGTTCCGAAAAGCTCACCTGCGCCGAACGCGAGAAGCGCGAATAGTTCAGGCTGAGCCCGACCGTCTGACCGCGCCCGCGGAAATTGCGCTGGCGGATCGAGCCCTGCAGGATGAAGCTCTCGAGCGAGGAGAAGCCCGCCGAAAGCTGCAGTTCGCCGGTCGCCTGCTCCTCCACATTGGCTTCCAGGATGATCCGGTCCGGGGCGCTGCCCTCGACCTGATTGATCTCGAAATTCTCCTGGAAATAGCCCAGCGAATTGATCCGGGCGGCCGAGCGCTTGACCTGCAGCGAGTTGAAGGCGTCGCCTTCCGCGACGCGGAATTCGCGGCGGATGACCTTGTCCTGCGTCAGCGTGTTGCCGTTGACGTCGATCCGCTCGACATAGACGCGCGGCGCCTCGCGCAGCACGAAG
>JAHJPT010000356.1 GCA_018819685.1 Alphaproteobacteria bacterium | reverse complement strand
GCGCGGTCGAGAGCATCTTTCGCCAGGACCGTGACGATCCCGGCAAGATCGCCGAGAAAACGAAGGAATACGAGGACCGCTTCGCCAACCCCTTCGTGGCGGCGAGCCGCGGTTATATCGACGAGGTCATCCACCCGCGCGCCACCCGCCGCCGCATCGCGCTGGGGCTGAGGAAGCTACGCGGCAAGGTGTTGGAGAACCCGTGGAAGAAGCATGATAACATTCCGCTGTGAGTGGGCTCGGGCGATGAAATGATGACGGCCATCTTCGTACCGTCACCCTGAACTCGTTTCAGGGTCCAGTTCGCCTCGGGCGATGTCGGCGCGGTATCAGGGATGGATGCTGAAACGAGTTCAGCATGACAGTTATAAAGGAGTTTGCGCATGAAACTGGGCCGTTTGAATCACATCGGGGTGGCCACTCCGAGCATCGCGGACTCGATCGCGCATTATCGCGATACGCTCGGCGCGACCGCGATCTCCGATCCGTTCGACATGGCCGAGCAGGGCGTGAAGGTCTGCTTCGTCGATACTCCCGGCGAGAACGGGACCCACGGCACGCAGATCGAGCTGATCGAGCCGCTCGGTCCAAACAGCCCCATCGCCAAGTTCATCCAGCAAAACCCCGCCGGCGCCCAGCATCATGTCTGCTACGAGGTCGAGGATATCGAAGATGCGCGCAAATGGTTTGAGGAACTGGGCAAGCGCATCCTCGGGCCGACGCGCATCGGGGCGCATGGGACGCCGATCTTCTTCCTCCACCCCAAGGACATGATGGGGCAACTGACCGAGATTATGGAAACGCCGAAGGGCGATTCGCATTGGTCGAACTGACCGGCACGGGAGAGAGGACGACCATGCTATTCTACGACAGCCCGAACCCCGCACCCAATCCGCGCCGTGTGCGGATCTTCGCCGCCGAGAAGGGGATCGACCTGCCATCGCAGCAAGTCTCGATCCCGCAGCGCGAGCAAAAGGCGCCCGAGTTCGTCGCGAAGAACCCGCGGGGGCAGACGCCGATCCTTGAGCTCGATGACGGGACCGTCATCGCCGAAAGCGTCGCCATCATGCGCTATCTCGATGCGCTCAATCCCGAGCCGCCGTTGTTCGGCGGCACCCCGCTCGAGATCGCCGAAATCGAGATGTGGAACCGGCGGGTCGAAATGATCCTGATGCCTCCGGTCGGCGCGGTCTGGGTGCACACCCATCGCTTCACCGCCGCCCTGCCGGGTCGCAACGCCGAATGGGGCGAAGCCAATCGGCCGCGCGTGGAAGAGGCGCTGCGGTTTTTCGATAGCTCGCTCGACGGGCGCGAATTTCTTGCAGGCAGCGCGTTCTCGGCGGCGGATATTCTACTGCTGACGACGGTGGATTTTGCGCTGTTCGTCGGGCTGGAAATCCCCGAAGAATGTGCCCACCTCCGCGAGTGGCACGCGCGCGTTTCCGCACGGCCGAGCGCCTCCGCCTGATTGGCAAGCGCGGATCGGGGCGCTAGGCGTCTCCCATGACCGATAGACCGAACTACGATGACTGGAAGACCCTCGCCGACAAGGAGGTGAAGGGCCGCGACCTCACATGGCACACGCCCGAGGGCATCGCGATCAAGCCGCTCTACACCTCCGCCGATGTCGGCGCGCAAGGCTCCGATCTCGATCCCGGCGTCCCCGGCATCGCGCCCTATACGCGCGGGCCTTATGCCAGCATGTACACCGGGCGCCCGTGGACGATCCGGCAGTATGCGGGCTTCTCCACCGCCGAGGAATCCAACGCCTTCTACCGGCGCAATCTCGCCGCGGGCCAGAAGGGGCTTTCGGTCGCCTTCGATCTCGCAACCCATCGCGGCTATGATTCCGATCACCCGCGCGTGGTCGGCGATGTCGGCAAGGCAGGCGTCGCGATCGACACCGTGCGCGACATGGAGATCCTGTTCGATTCCATCCCGCTGGACGAGATGAGCGTGTCGATGACGATGAACGGCGCGGTGATCCCGATCATGGCCTTCTACATCGTCGCGGGCGAGCGGCAGGGCGTGCCGCAGGCCAAGCTTTCGGGGACCATCCAGAACGACATCCTCAAGGAGTTCATGGTCCGCAACACCTATATCTACCCGCCCGAGCCGAGCATGCGGATCGTCTCCGACATCATCGCATATACCAGCGCCAACATGCCGAAATTCAACAGCATTTCGATCTCGGGCTATCACATGCACGAAGCCGGGGCGACCGCGGTGCAGGAACTCGCCTTCACCATCGCCGACGGCAAGGAATACGCCAGGCGCGCGATGGAAGCGGGGCTCGACATCGATGCCTTCGCGCCGCGCCTGTCGTTCTTCTGGGGGATCGGCATGAACTTCTTCATGGAGATCGCCAAGATGCGCGCCGCACGCCTGCTGTGGCACGAGGTGATGACCGAGCTTGGC
>JAHJPT010000355.1 GCA_018819685.1 Alphaproteobacteria bacterium | reverse complement strand
CATAGGAGAGCGAGGGCAGCAGCAGATAGTATTTGATGTCCATGATGCGCGCGATGTTGTCGGCGCGTTCGATGAAGGTCCCGGCGCGGGCGAAGTGGAAGCCCTCCTCGCGCAGCATCGAGCCCAGCACCGCGCCATGCGCCAGCGTGCCCGCGCGGCGCACCGCGGTGAGGACCTCGCCGACGCGCTGCTCGCCGACCGGGCGTGCGAGCATGTCCTTGATCTGCAGCCAGCTGTCGTTGACCGCTTCCCAGACCTCGCTGGTGATCGCGCTGCGCGCCTCGCGGGCGTTGGAACGGATCTGCTGGAAGGTGTTGAGGACGCTTGCCGAACTGTCCTTGTCGCGCAGGATGTAGTTCCACGCCTGCATGCCCGTGTAGGTGGCATGCTTGGCCTCGTAGCCGCGGCGGTGACCGGCGGTTTCGATGACCGAGCGCCATTCCTCCTCGGCGCTCACCGAATCGCGGGTCAGCGCCATGCGCAGCCCGGCATCGAGCAGGCGCGCAGTGTTTTCGGCGCGTTCCAGATAGCGGAACATCCAGAACAGCGAATTGGCGGTCCGACCCAGCATCAGTCTTTCAACACCCAGGTATCCTTGGTGCCCCCGCCCTGGCTCGAATTGACCACCAGTGAACCCGGCTTCATCGCCACGCGGGTCAGCCCGCCCGGGGTGATGTCGACCTTGTCGGGCGACACCAGCACGAAGGGGCGCAGATCTAGATGGCGCGGTGCAAGCCCGCGATTGGTGAAGATCGGACAGGTGGAGAGCGCCAGCGTGGGCTGCGCGATATAGCCGTCGGGATCGGCCCGCAGCTTGGCGGCGAAATCGCTCAGCTCGCGCTTGCTCGCCGCGGGTCCGATCAGCATCCCGTAGCCGCCCGACCCGTGGACTTCCTTGACCACCAGCTCGGCGAGATTGTCGAGGACATAGGCCAGACTGTCCGGGTCCGAGCAGCGCCAGGTCTGGACATTGGGCAGGAGCGGCTTCTCGCCGGTATAGAATTCGACGATCTCGGGCATGAAGGAATAGATCGCCTTGTCGTCGGCGACCCCGGTGCCCGGCGCATTGGCGATCGTGACCCGACCGGCGCGATAGACGTCCATGATACCCGGCACGCCCAGCACGCTGTCGGGGTTGAAGCTGAGCGGATCGAGGAATTCGTCGTCGACCCGGCGATAGATCACATCGACCGGCTTGTAGCCCCTCGTGGTGCGCATCGCCACGCGCCCGTCGACCACCCTGAGATCCTGCCCCTCGACCAGTTCCGCGCCCATCTGTTCGGCGAGGAAAGCGTGCTCGAAATAGGCGGAGTTGAAGATGCCCGGGGTCAACACCGCGACCACCGGTCGGCCTTCGGCGCAATCGGGCGCGCAGGCCGCGAGGCTCTTGGCGAGCCGGCGCGGATAGTTGGAGACGCTCTCCACCGGCACCCGCATGAACAGTTCGGGGAACATCGCCATCATGGTTTCGCGGTTCTCCAGCATGTAGGAGACCCCGCTGGGCGTGCGGGCATTGTCCTCGAGGACGAAGAATTCGTCCGGACCGGTGCGGACCAGATCGATCCCGACGATGTGGGTGTAGACCCCGCCGGGCGGCGTGAAACCGACCATGTCGGGCAACCATGCGGCATTGTTGCGGAACAGGTGCTCGGGCACCCTTCCGGCGCGAATGATTTCCTGCCGGTGGTAGAGATCGTGCATGAAGGCGTTGAGCGCGGAGACGCGCTGTTCGATTCCCTTGGTCAGCTTGCGCCATTCATGCGCGGTAATGATCCGCGGAACCATGTCGAACGGGATCAGCCGTTCCTCGGCCTCGTCCTCGCCATAAACGTTGAAGGTGATCCCCGTGCGCCGGAACGCGTTTTCGGCGTCGCTGTGCTTGCGCTTGAGGAAGGATTTTTCCTGCTCGCCATACCAGGCCTGGTAGCCCGCATAGGCATCGCGCACACTGCCATCGGGCTGGTGCATCTCGTCGAAAAATTCGCCTGTTGCCATGTTTCCCCAATTAACGCCGCGCCCGAGCCTTGAGTGGCGGGAGCCCGCAGCGATCGTACCCGTCACCATAACAAAGGTTCAGATCGCTTCGAGTTCCCCGAGAATCGTTTCGATGACTTCGGGGGAATAGACAAACCCCATGTGCGTGCAGTGCACGCCGATGGCGCGATCGCGCTCGCCGAGCTTGCCGCGGGCGCAGCGCGGATGGACCACGCCGTCGCGCGGACTCCACAGGGCGATCGTCTCGACCGGCGGCTTCTCGGCGGGTTCGGCATCGATCTCGGGTTCGTCGACCCTGTGTCCGGCGATCGCCTGATAGGCGCGCCAGCCGTTGTTGGCGCGCGGACTGCCCGAGAAGGGCGAGCCCAAGGTGACGATCTTGGCGACCTTCTCGGGGTGCAGCTTGGCGAGTTCGCGCGCCATCACCCCGCCCAGGCTCCAGCCGACCAGCACGATCGGCTCGCCGGCGCGCTCGGAAAGCTCGAGCAGCCGGTGCTCGACTTGTGCAAAGCGTCTCGCGGTGGCTCCGAAATTGTACCCGATGCCCCAGCGCTTGGCCGTATGCCCCGCCTTCTCGAGCATCCGCGCCATATAGCGCATCCGGATCGGATGCGCGCCGAAGCCGGGCAGCAGCATGACTGTCCGGGGTCGTTCGCTGGTAGTGATCTCGAGATTGCGGAACAGCCGCTTGATCGGCTCGAACACCCATCCAAGCTCGGCCAGCAGCAGCCATACGCGCGGCGAACGGACATCCTCGGGGCACGGCTCGCTCGCCAGCGCCCAGCGCCGGGAGAGCTCCGCCCTGCTCCAGCCGCTGCCGATCTCGCCGTCCAAGGAACCGGGTGCCGTCATAGGATCGGATGTCGCCATGCCAGATGAATGGCGCATGAGGCAGATCGGTTCCCCCGGCTCACGGGCTTCCTACCCGCAGTCGCCGACCCGCTCATGCGTGGCCTTCATCCGCAGCGTGGATTCGCCCATTCCGGTCATGTTGCCGGTCATGGTCATGTTCATCACCGAGGAAGTCGGCGTCGCGGTTCCGGTCATCGCCATCTCGATCGCGCCGGGCCCCTGCCCCGTGCACACCATCCGGGCATCGATGTCCCCGCCATCCACCTCGAAGCGCTCGAAGCTGCAGTCGCCATCCTGCGACTGGCGGGCCATTTCCTCGTAGCCCTTGTCGACGTCTGCCTGGGTCAGGCAGTATTCGCGCGCTTGGCCATCCATCATCTGGCGCATCATGTCGCCCGCGCCGTCGGGTGCGCCGGGGATGTCGATCTCGATGACCTCCATCACCGCGCGGTAGCGCCCCGGTTGCGGTTGGACGGCGTCGCGCGCACGCGCGGCCACATCGGACGTGCTCAATTCGCCGTTCAGTCCCTCGGCGGGCGCATCGGGTTCGGCCTCTCCGCAGCCGATCAGTGCGACAATGGCAAGCGGGGCCGCGAGGACAGACGTTCGCATCATTAAACTCTCCCTGAATTCCGATTGGCTGGGCCTGCAACCTGCACCCCCACGCCGCGCTTGCCAAGCTTCCCTTGTTCCACGGCACGCCGCCCTCGGTTTCAGCGCCCGTTGATCGGCGACCTGCCTTCCCCCATATCGGCGCGCATGGCCGAACTCGTAATCCGCCGGGGACTCGACGAACCCGATACCACCGGGGACTTCGTACCCCACAAACCAGCGCGGCCCGAGAAATCGATGCCGGGCCGCAAGTTCGAGCTGGTCTCGCAATACAGCCCCGCGGGCGATCAGCCGACGGCGATCGAGGAACTCGTCGCCTCGGTTCAGGATGGCGAGCAGACGCAGGTGCTGCTGGGGGTGACCGGCAGCGGCAAGACCTACACCATGGCGCAGGTCATCGAACGCGTACAGCGTCCGGCGCTGATCCTGGCGCCCAACAAGATCCTCGCGGCGCAGCTCTATGGCGAGTTCAAGAGCTTCTTTCCCAACAATGCGGTCGAGTATTTCGTCAGCTATTACGACTATTACCAGCCCGAAGCCTACGTCCCGCGCTCGGACACCTACATCGAGAAGGAAAGCTCGGTGAACGAGGCGATCGACCGGATGCGCCACTCGGCCACCCGCGCGCTGCTCGAACGCGACGACGTGATCATCGTCGCATCGGTCTCCTGCCTCTACGGCATCGGCTCGGTCGAGACCTATTCGGCGATGATCTTCGATCTCAAGAAAGGCGAAAGCGTCGACCAGCGCGAGCTGATCCGCAAGCTGGTCGCGTTGCAGTACAAGCGCAACGACGTCGCCTTCGCGCGCGGCAATTTCCGGGTGCGCGGCGACAGTCTGGAAATCTACCCCTCGCATTACGAGGACATGGCCTGGCGGATCGGTTTCTTCGGCGACGAGATCGAAGAAATCAGCGAATTCGACCCGCTCACCGGCAAGAAGGGCGCGAGCCTCGAAAAGGTGCGTGTCTATGCCAATTCGCACTACGTCACGCCCGGACCGACGATGAAGCAGGCCGCCGAGGCGATCCGCTTCGAGTTGACCGAGCGATTGAAGGAACTGCATACCGAAGGCCAGTTGCTCGAAGCGCAGCGGCTCGAGCAGCGGACCAATTTCGACCTCGAGATGATCGCCGCCACCGGCAGCTGCAACGGGATCGAGAACTACAGCCGCTTCCTCACCGGTCGCCTGCCCGGCGAGCCGCCGCCCACACTGTTCGAGTATCTCCCCGAAAACGCACTGCTGTTCGTCGATGAAAGCCACCAGACGGTGCCGCAGGTCGGCGCCATGGCCAAGGGCGATCACCGCCGCAAGATCACACTGGCGGAATACGGTTTCCGCCTGCCGAGCTGCATCGACAACCGCCCCCTGCGGTTCAATGAATGGGACGCGATGCGCCCGCAGACCGTTGCCGTCTCGGCGACGCCCGGGACCTGGGAAATGGAGCAGACCGGTGGCGTCTTCGCCGAGCAGGTCATCCGCCCCACCGGGCTGATCGATCCCCCGGTCGAGATCCGGCCGGTGGAAGATCAGGTGCAGGATTGCATCGATCAGTGCCTCAAGACCGCCAAACAGGGCTATCGCACGCTGGTCACCACGCTGACCAAGCGGATGGCCGAGGACCTGACCGAGTTCATGCACGAACAGGGCGTGCGGGTGCGCTACATGCATTCCGACGTCGAGACGCTGGAGCGGATCGAACTGATCCGCGACCTGCGACTGGGTGTCTACGACGTGCTGATCGGGATCAACCTGCTGCGCGAGGGGCTGGACATCCCCGAATGCGGATTGGTGTGCATCCTCGATGCCGACAAGGAGGGTTTTCTGCGATCGGAAACCTCGCTGATCCAGACCATCGGTCGCGCCGCGCGCAACGTCGACGGTCGGGTGATCCTCTATGCCGATCGCATTACCGGATCGATGGAGCGCGCCATGGCGGAGACCAACCGCCGCCGCGAGAAGCAGCGCGCCTACAACGACGAACACGGGATCACCCCGACCACGATCAAGCGCGACATCGCCGATATCGTCGCGCACAGCGCGGCGCAGGACGGGGTGACGGTCGACACCGGCGACCCCGCGGTCAACAATCTCGTCGGCCACAATCTGCGCGGCTATATCGAGGATCTCGAGAAGCGGATGCGCGATGCTGCTGCCAATCTGGAGTTCGAAGAGGCCGGGCGACTGCGCGACGAGATCCGCCGACTCGAGAACGACGAGCTTGGTCTCCCCGATGGCGAGAAGAAGGCACCGCAGGTCGGCCGTTCGAACGAGGGCAAGCCGGGTACCCGCAAGATGCGCTACGGCAAGACCACCTACAAGAAGATGGGTGGGAAGCCCTAGCATTTACAGTTGGTTAACCATTAACGGGGGAACCCGCCGCGCGAGACACCGTTTCGAGCGCAGCCTCTTTGAAAGGAACTGCGCCTTGCGAAATTCTCTGGTCTTTCTCGCGCCCCTCGCGCTGGCCGCCTGCGCCGACGATCCGGGCGAGAGCGGCGACGCGGCAGCGTCCGTGGCGCAGAGCAGCCCCGCTTCCCAAGTCTCCGACCCGCAGGTCAATCGCTGGTTCTACAAGCGCGCGACGCAGACCGTGCTGTTCGGCCCCGCGAATTCGGAAGGCATCGTCTCGCTCAGCTGCAATTTGTCGCTCGACGAAGACGATGCGATGGTCGCTTTCCAATGGCTTTCGGCGGCGCAGGAGGGCGCCGAGGAAACCGTCACGGTCGCCTCGGGCGACCGATCGGTCGAATTTGCGGTGACCGGCACCGCTAGTGCGCTCGGGCCCGACGCGATCTGGAACGGCGAGATTGCCGCTAACGACCCCGCAATCGCCTTCCTCGCAGCGGCCTCCGAACCGCTGACTTTCACGCTCGGAAACGAAAGCGTCACCACGCCTGCAGACGAGGCAATCGACCGGGTGGTGACCGCCTGCAACTGACGGGACTTGCCCACGGGCAGGGTGATCGCATAGCTGCGCCGATGCGCTCCATCCCCGTCCTGTATCTCGCCGCTTTTCCCCTGCTCGCGCTCGCGTCGTGCAAGCCGCCCGCCGCCGACGACTATGT
>JAHJPT010000354.1 GCA_018819685.1 Alphaproteobacteria bacterium | reverse complement strand
GCCTGTGGGGTCACTGCGGTTGATTGGTGCAATCTCGCTCCGGCAGTTGTTAGAAGTAGGGTAGACGGACCGGCGCCTTTTTCTCGCTTTACAAATTTCAATACTTGAGAGCGTTATGAATCATTCCCGCGGCTTCACCCTCGTAGAGCTTGTCATGACCATCATGATCATGGGCATCCTCGCCGCTGTGGTGGGGCCGCGCTTCTTTGACCGGCAGGTGTTCGACGAGCGGATGTTCTTCGAAGAGGCCCTTTCAGCGGTGCGCTATGCGCAGAAGCTGGCACTGGCTAGCGGTTGCCCGGTCCGGGCGGTTGTTGATGGCACGGGGTTTTCGGTCGCCTACGCCGCAGCATGCGGGCCGGGCATAGCTGGCGGCACGCTGGTCAATGACGGTTCGGGAAATCCCTACCAGATGGCGAGACCAGACAACGTTTCGGTGACCGGCAGCCTGGCCGCTACTTTCAATTCGCTCGGATGCGTCGCCGCTGCCTCGCCGGTAAGCGCGTGTGACGAAACTGCCGCACCCCTTCAAGTGGGGGTCGGCAGCCTGAGTCTGCGAGTCCAGCGGGCCACCGGTTTGATCGAGGTCGTGCCGTGAGCCGGCAACGGGGCATGACCCTGGTGGAGTTGGTAATTACCATCGTGATCGTAGGCATCGCCGTGGCTGCCTTGTATAGCGCGATGGCTTCTATATCCGGGCGGTCCGCCGATCCGCTGTTGCGCCAGCAGAGCCTGAACCTTGCGGAGGCCTATCTCGAAGAAATTCAGTTGCAGGCTTACAGCGTGCAGTCCGAGCCCGCGTGCATCCCTGCTCGCGCCTGTTTCAACGATGTGCGTGATTACGCCGGGCTCCCCGATGCGCCACCCACGGACGCCCGGGGCAACGTCCTGCTCTGCCTCGACACTTTGGGCAACGTCCTTCCCTGCCTCGACGCTTATCGTGTATCTGTCAACGTGACCGGCCCGGCGCCACTCTCGGGCGTTCCGGTATTGCACATCACGGTCACGGTGACCGACCCCGCCGGGCAGTTGCTCAGCCTTTCAGGCTATCGGGCCTGTTATGGCGAGACTGACGTCAACGGTGCGAGTACCTGTCCATGAACAGAATCCGGGGGTTCACCTTGGTCGAACTGGTTATGGTGATTGCCCTGGCTGGCGCCATTGCGGTAATGATCGGTAGCGTGCTGTCTCGGCCGATGCAGGGATTCGTGGACCAGAGTCGCCGCGCGCAACTCGTTGAGCTGGCGACGGTTGCTTTGAGCCGCATGGCGCGTGATATTCGGCTGGCGGTGCCCAACTCGGTGAGAGTGAGCGGCGGGGCGCGGCTTGAATTGTTGCGGAGCCCGGCGGGCGTCCGCTATCGGGCCAATCTGTACAACGGCGAACGGCAGAATCCCCCAGGCTGCACGGCAAGCCCTTGCGCAATTGAGGTTTTGACTCCGCCGAGTGGGGTCGACCTGGCGTCCATTCAGTGGCTGGTCATCTACAACGTGGGGGGCTCGGTCGTTGGTGACAATGTCTGGCCCCCCCTGGACGCATTACGTTCGGTGATCAGCCCAAACGTCGACGTGTCCTTGTCCGGCAATACGCTGATCCTCAGCGGAACCGGCCTCAACGGCTTTCGGTTCAAATATGCCTCGCCGCAGCACCGCCTGTTCCTGGCCGATGCGGTGGTGGGTTACGACTGTCCTGGCGGGATGATCCGGCGCAAGGAGTTTTCGACGCTGAGTGCGACCTACGATTATGCCGATGCGGTCAGCCTGATTGGTAACGTTCAATCCTGCTCGTTCCGTTATGACGCCGGAACCGCCGCGCGCGGTGGTCTGGTAACGCTGCAACTGGTGCTGGCCAGCGAAGAAGGCGAGCGCATTTCCCTGATGCAACAGGTACACGTCGACAATGCGCCGTGAACGCGGATTCGGCCTGGTGGCCGCGATGTTCCTTATCGTCGTGATCGCGGGGGTGATCGTGACCATGGCGCGCCTGTCGGTCAGCTCGAGCGCTACGGGTGTCATGGCCTTGCAACAGGCGAGAGCCTATCAAGGCGCCCGCGCAGGGCTTGAATGGGGCATTTATCGGGCGGTCAATGGTGGTGCTTGCAACGGAACACTGAGCCTCGATGGCTTCTCCGTCGACATCACTTGCAGCGCTTCGGCCAGCATTAGCGTGCCCGAGGAAAATCGTAACGTGCAGTTCTACGAGATCACAGCTACCGCCCAGTCCGGGGCAGCCGGGACCACCGATTACGCCTACCGGCGCCTGACCGCCACCGTGGAGAAACCATGAGCCGCTGCAAGCCGTTATGGATCATCGGTCTGCTTTTGATGTTGAGCGCCAAGGCCTGGGCCGCCAGCTACAGCTTGCCGTCTAACAACTTCCCACCCTGCACGGGGACCTGGAGCGCTGCCAGCAGTACCTGTACCGGACGGCTGGCTTTCGCAGCCGGAGACAGGGTCACCGCCAGCAGCGCCACTACACTTCGGGCAGATAGTGGTATCACGCTGGGTGCCAATGTCACGCTCGGTACGTCCGCCTCGACAGTTTCCCTGCGAACCAGCTATGGAGCCATCGAGACGGGAAATGGCAGTACGATTTACGGCTCGATCAATACCGAGAGCGGCGCGGTCACCCTGAATAACACCCGCTTGACGGGCAGTGTGACCGGTACCGGTTCGGCGACCTTCAATGGCGGCACGATCAGCGGCAACGTTCAGATCTCTAATGGACTCACAGCGTCAGGTACGACTTTCTCAGCTGCCGTTTCTACCAACGGCACCGCCCGCTTCACCAATGGCTCGGTGGCCGGCGCGGTCACTGCCAGCAATGGGATTGCGGACAGTACGGTGTTTTCGAGCAGCGTCTCTACCAATCTCACCGCTAGCTTCACCAATGGCGCTGTTGCCGGCGCGGTCACCGCCCCCAATGGCGTTACGGCCAACGGGACAAACCTGACGGGCCGCATCAGTGCGTCGAACGGGACCATTACCATTACGTCTGGCATCGTGGAGGGCGATGTGGTTGGCGGTTGCTGCAAGGTCACGCTGACCAGCGTCACCGCAACAGGGAACGTCTCGTCGAACGGTGATATCGAACTCAATTCCAGCACCGTCAATGGAAACATGACCACGACCAGTCGCGTTCAGTTGAGTACATCGACTGTCAATGGCAACGTCACTGCGGCCACGTGGAATGACCAGACCATCAAAGGTACCGGTAATAGCAAAATTAACGGCATCTGCACGCCGGCCAATACCACCCCTGGCAAACTTTGCACCGGTGAGGCGGCTCCGGATCCGGATCCGGCTGTTTGTTTCAGAGATGGGTTTGAAGAGAGTGCTTTAGGCAGCGATTGGGCCGTGACCAGTCGCGGCGCCTACCAGTTTTTCCCCAGCATCGTCTCGGGGCGCTTACGCATGACCGAGCGCCAAGCCTACCAGTCCACCGGTGCCTCGTTGCTGCGCCTGATCCCGGGTGCCAGCAACAGGGTTCGGGTGACGTTCAAATACTATGGCTACGGTGGTAACGGCGCCGACGGCATCGCCCTGATTCTTTCGGATGCGTCAAGAACGCCACAACCGGGTGGCTATGGCGGCTCACTCGGATATGCGCCAAACAACTCCGACGGCTTTGCTGGTGGATGGATCGGCATTGCGCTGGATGAATACGGCAATTATTCGGATCCCAGCGAGGGCCGCACGCTCGGCCCCGGTTTCCGGCCCGATTCGGTGGTGATCCGAGGTTCCGGAGAGGGGCGAAGCGACTACCGCTATCTCACTGGTGTTGAGGCATCATCGGGCATCGATGTTTCCGGTCCAACACCCGGGCCGGGGCACACCTATCGCATCACTGTCGACAACACGGTCTCCGGCAGGTCGGTAGTGAAAGTGGAACGGGATAGCGGTTCCGGCTTCACCACATTGCTCGAATCCTTCGATGTGATGAGCGACGAGAGACAGGCGCCATTGCCCGAGAACCTCTACCTATCGATCACCGGCTCGACCGGCGGATCGAACAACTACCATGAGATCGACGACCTGGAGGTGTGCGCCGACAAGCTGGAAGCGCTGGAAGAGCCAGAGATCGATCATTTCCAGTTCACCTACGGCAGCGGGCTGACCTGCGCACCGCTGGCCGTTACGTTGAACGCCTGTGCGGACGCGGCCTGCTCCTCGCTGTACAACGGGCCGGTTACGGTGCAGCTTTCGCCCATCAACAGCATGGCGACCTACTGGGGCAGCCAGAGTGCAACATTCACCGGTTCGACCACGCTGCAGCTGCGAAAGAACGATGGGGGGACAGTCCGGATAGGCGTCGCCAGCTCGTCCGTGGCGACCAAGCCGCTGAGTATGCCCGTGTGCTCGACACCGAATTGCGATGTCGTCTTCAACGAAAGCGGTCTGATCTTCGATGTACCGACCCTAACCGCCGGCAAGCCTCAGAGCGACGTTGTCATCCAGGCAGTAAAGAAGGATGACGCGAGTCAATCATGCGCTCCGGCGCTGGTCGGCAATCGTCGCGTCAAGTTGTGGTCGAACTACAGCAACCCGGATTCCGGCAGCATGGCCGTCGTGGTCAACAACACGACCGTTAGCACGAGCGCCGCGGCTCCGACCGAGCTGATTATGAACTTCGACAGTCAGGCGAAGAGTCTCATGACGGTGCGTTACGACGATGCCGGCCGGTTGAATCTGAACGCCCGTCTCGAAGGGCAGGACGCGGGCCAATACGGAACGGGAGAGGGCTATCTGGTCCTGGCCGGCAATGACAGTTTCGTTTCCGTTCCCTACGGCATCGAGTTGACCAGCGATGCCGCTTGCGATGCCGCTACCCTGGCCGGCTGCAATGTTTATCCCGGCGCGCGGGCCGGCGATGCCTTCAACCTTCGCGCCCGCGCGGTGCGCTGGGAGCAGGATGAAGAACGAACCGCCACCAATCTCGCCAACAACGCGACAACGCCCAATTTTCGATTGACCGCAATTGCCCTGACCCCGGAGCTGCTTGCACCGGCCAGCGGCGCGCTCGGAACGCTATCCGCAACAGCCTACGACCACGAGCAGGGCAGCCAGACCACGGTCGCGCAAGCGGTGTCCGAAGTTGGCATCTTCCGCATCGCTGCGGCTCCCCTTGCCGGTGCCTACCTAGGGGAGACGGCGCCGGGCGGCACCAGTGATCTGATCGGGCGCTTCGTTCCGGCGTATCTGGATGCAACGGCCAATACGCCTGCGTTGCAGGCCGCTTGCAGCTTCGGCACAAGCGGGTTCAGCTATCAGGATCAGACCATGCCCTTTGCGATTTCGCCCGGGGTGAAAGTCACTGGAAGGAACCGCAATGGCGCAATCACCCGCAATTACGACCGGGGCGAGTTCTGGCGATTCAGTAGTGACTGGGAGCACGCCTACGTATTCAGCGTCAGCGATGCGGGCCTCCACGACCGTGCGCGTATCGTTTCGGGTGGGTCCGCGGCCGCGACGGAGGATGGCGAGGATGACGGAGACGGTGCTCGCCGTTTCACTTTCGACAACGAGACATTGACTTATTCGCGGAATCAGTGGGCCCCGGTGGCCAGCGATGCGCCGTTTTCACCGGCTTTTTCATTCCGGGTCGATTCCGCTTCCCTCATCGATCAGGATGGCGTCTGTCATACCGGAGCGAACGCATCGGTAGGCGCGGCTTGCGCTGGTCTTGCAGGTCCCGATTTTGGTTTCCTGAGTGCAGGGCACGAGATTCGCCTTGGCCGTCTGCGGCTCGATAACGCGAACGGTTCCGAGTTGGCGGCCTTGAGCGTGCCCATGCAGATCGAGCACTGGCAGGAGGGCAGCTATTTCGCCCCTTCCACCGACGATAGCTGTTCTGTAGTGAGCGGTACCGGTTTGAGCGATTTCACCGGCAATCTGAGCAACACCGATACCACAGCGTCGGTGATCGGCCTGGTTGGCGGAAGCGGGAGCATTCGACTCACTGCGCCGGGCGCCGGCAATGATGGCAGCGTCAAAATCACCGTCACGGTGCCTGATTATCTGCGCTATGACTGGCAAGGCTTGGGCAATAGCTTTCAGGAGCCCGAGGCGCTTGCTGCGTTCGGAATCTATAAGGGCGCCGCGCCGCTAATATTTCGTCGCGAGCTGTATCGGTAGGCTCGGACAGAAATGCAAAGGCTGCTCGATGGCGTAATGCTGTTCACTTAAGCAGATTTGCGGACCTTTACCCATAGCATCCAATGGCGTGGGTGGCGTCCGCACTGGGCATTTGTGCCCACGCCACGAGACGGAAGCGACGCATGCCCAGCGATCAGATGCGTTGGGAAGGGCTGGGCATGGCTTGGTTTTGCGACGAGCTTGTTCATGAGGGGGCACGGCGGCTGAACATCTGCACTCAGCGACTGGCCTCTGATTGAGCGGCCCTTCTGGCGGGTGTAAAAGAGGGGAATCCCTGGCCTGCCTGTACCAGGGTCCCCAAAACTGGTTTCCTGGGTTATTGCAGAGGGCGTGCCAATTCTGGCAGCTATGGCTGCGGTTGCGGCCTGTGACTGCTCAGAACGCAGCCCAAAGCTATCG
>JAHJPT010000353.1 GCA_018819685.1 Alphaproteobacteria bacterium | reverse complement strand
GGCAGGTTGCGGATGAAATATTCGACCTGGTCGGCGTAGATATTGGGTGTCGCCGCTTCGACCGTGGCGGGCAGGTTGAGGATGATGGGGTGCTCGGGCGTGGGTGCCAGCACACCCATCACCGCCTCGCAGACCTCGAGGCTGAAATCGAGCTCGGCGGTGGAGAAGGTCTCGGGCGAATATTCGAAATGCCATTGGGTGGCCGGCTGTTTCGCCGCCTCGTCGCGCATCACCTTGGCGCCCGCCACCGCGATGTCGCGCACCTGCTCGCGGGTCATGCCGAAGACGATCTCGCGCCAGGCTGGGCTGACTGCGTTGTAGAGATGGACGATCGCGGCGCCCGCGCCATCGAGGCTGGCAAAGCTGGTGCGGATCAGATCCTCGCGGCTCTGGGTCAGCACCTGCACCAGCACGTCATCGGGGACACGACCCGAGCGCACCAGCCCGGCGATGAAGTCGAATTCGGTCTTTCCCGCGCTGGGGAATCCGATCTCGATCTCCTTTACTCCAATCTCGCACAGGAGGTCGAAAAACCGGTTCTTCTTGTGCGCATCCATCGGATCGACAATCGCCTGATTTCCGTCGCGCAGATCGGTGGAGAGCCAGCGCGGCGGCGCGGTGATGGTGCGGGTGGGCCACTGCCGGTCAGTCAGGGGCACTTGCGGGAAAGGCGCGTATTTGCGGGCGGGATCGCTCAGCATGGACATGGGGCAGGCTCTGCAATGGCGAAGAGGAGAGGCGGTTGGCGGCTGTCCCTTGGGCGTTCAGCGCGCCGCAGCAGGCACGCGAACTGTCACGCCCAAGGGCGCGTAAGTCGTAGCAGCAGGCCAATCTCGCTTCGCATGTTTGGAACCATGAAGACGCGCAGCGGGCTTGTAAAGCAAAAGACCGCGCGGCAAGGGAAGCAATATTCTGTCGCAACGCCCTCCGGAGATCTCATGGCCGAAACCCACTCGCTTTACGAAACCATGGGTCTGATCCGCGTCGTCGCCATGGAACCAGAGGGGCGCGCCACGCTGGAATATGAGGCCAAGCCGGAGCAGTGCCATTCGGGCGGGGTGGTGCAGGGCGGCTTCATCAGCGGCTGGATCGATGCTGCGATGGCGCATGCGGCATTGGCGAAGAACGGGATGGAGATCGTGCCGATGTCGCTGGAGCTGAAGGTGAGCTTCTTCGCGCCCGCGCGACCAGGCAAGGTGATCGCCGAAGGCTGGGTCGAGCGGCACGGGCGACGCACCGGCTTCTACGAAGGCCATCTCAAGGACGAGCACGGCACCGTGCTTGCCAAGGGTACGAGTACGATCCTGCTGGCGGACAAGAGCCGCGTCGAACAGGCTGCGAAGAAAGCCCGGCAGGAGTAGCGCAGAGCTATCGCCAGCGCAGCCGATCGGCGGTGAGCTGATCGATGCGCGTCACCCCCATCAGCCGCATGCCGCGTTCGATCTCGTCCTTGAGGATCGCCAGCGCGCGCTCCACGCCTTCCTGCCCGGCGGCGGCGAGCGCATAGAGATAGAGCCGCCCTCCCGAGGCTGCGGTGGCGCCGCCGCACAGGCTCTTGAGCACATGCGTCCCGCGCCGGACCCCACCGTCGCAGATGATCTCGATCTCGCCGCCGACCGCGTCGACGATCTCGCGCAGCTGGTCGAAGGGCGCCCGGCTGCCATCGAGCTGGCGTCCGCCGTGGTTGGAGACCATGATCGCGTCCGCGCCGATCTCGACCGCGCGGCGCGCATCGCCCGCGCTCATCACGCCCTTGAGGCAGAAGGTCCCGCCCCAGTCCTGCCGGATCCGCGCCGCGGTGTCCCAGTCCATCCCCGTATCGAGCATGGTGTTGAAATAGTCCTGGATGCTGACCGGCTTTCCCGTCCCCTCGACCACATGACCGTCGAGATTGGGGAGGCGGAACTTGGGACCGAAGACATAGCCCGCTGTCCAGCGCGGGCGGGTGGCGTAGCTCCACAGCGAGGAGGCCGAGAAGCGGGGCGGGGTGGTGAAACCCGAGCGCAGGCAGCGCTCGCGCTTGCCCGAGACGATCGTGTCCACCGTCAGCGCCAGCGCGTCGAACCCGCTGGCCTGGCAGCGCTCGATCATCGCTGCGTTGAGGCCCCTGTCCTTGTGGACATAGAGCTGGAACAGCTTGGGCCCCGCGGTCAGCGCCGCGACTTCCTCGATCGAATGCGTCGCCAGGCTGGAGATGCCGAACCACACCCCGAACCGGTCCGCGG
>JAHJPT010000352.1 GCA_018819685.1 Alphaproteobacteria bacterium | reverse complement strand
TTGTCTGCCGTCGCGGGGAGAAATCGCAAGCGCAGGAAGACGCGGGCGGCTTTGCGCCTGCTGCCGTCGCTCCCTAGAGCGTGCGCAAGGCCTGCGCCGGTTTCGCCCGCAGCAGGGGGAACGAGCCCATCACCGCGAACACCAGCACCACCGCTATCCCCAGCCCCAGCACCGCCAGCACCGTGAGCCAGTCGGGCAGCCAGTCGAATTCGAAGAGTTGGGTGACCACCAGCCAGGCGGTGAGGCTGCCGAGCCCGAGTGCCACCAGCGCCAGCACACCGGCCAACAGCAGATATTCGACCAGCTGCATCGTCAGGATCTGGCGGCGATTGGCGCCGAGCACGCGCAGGATCACGGTGTCGTAGGTCCGCTGCGCGCGGGCAGCGGCGATCGCGCCCAACAACACGGCGAGCCCCGCCAGCACCGCCACACCTGCGGCAGCGAGCGTCGCCAGCCCGACCTGTTCGAGCAGCGTGCGCGCCTGTTGCAGCACATTGCCGACCTCGATCACGGAACTCGAGGGGAATTCGCGCACCAGCGCCTGCAGCAGGGGTCCGGTCGGGGTGCCTTGTGTCAGCTCGATGGTGGCGGCGAGATTGTGCGGTGCGTCGCGGATGGCGTTGGGGCTGAGTACGAAGACGTAGTTGAAGCCCAGGCTTTCCCAGTCGATCCGCCTGAGATTGGCGATCCGCACGGTTCGTTCGACCCCGAGGACCCCGAAGGTCAGCAAATCGCCGATCTCCAGCCCGGCTGCCTCGGCGAATTCCTCGTCGATCGAAACCAGCGGCTCGCCGCTATGGAACGGTCCCCACCACTGGCCCGCGACGATGGTGTTGCCGTCGGGGACATCGTCGGCATAGGTCAGGCCGCGCTCGCCGCGCAGCGCCCAGGCACCGTCGGGAATCTCTGCGAGCGTGGCGGTGCGGGTCATCTCGCCTTCGGAGCCGAAGGCGAGCACCGCTCCGCGCAACGCCGGGACGGCACGGATGCTTGCCTGTTCGTCCTCGGCCCAGACCAGCCGTTCGAAATCGCCCACCCGATCGCGCGGGATGTCGAGCACGAAATAATCGGGCGCCTGCTCGGGGACGCGCTGCTCGATGTTGCCGTCGATCGCCGTTTGCACCGCTGCCAGCAGGACGAAGGCGGCAAGACCGAAGCCGAGCGCGGTCACCAGCGCGGTGGTGTTCGATCCCGGGCGATGAAGATTGGCGAGCGCATTGCGCGCGATCGGACTGGACGGGCGCGGCAGCGCGGCGGCGAGGCGGCGGATTCCCATGGCGAGCAGCGCGAGCAGTCCGAGCGCGACGGCGGCTCCGGCGAGGAACATCGCCGAGAGTTCGGGGCGGCTGGCGGTCAGCAGCGCCAGCGCGACGATCGCCACGAGACCCGCCGCCACGATCTTCCAGGCCCGGCGGTCGCGGCCGAGCGGGGCGATCCGCGCACGCATCAGCGCCATCGCGGGAAATTGTCGAGCGCGCATCAGGGGCGGAGCGGCGAAGATCAGCGCGACCAGCAATCCATAGGCCAGCGCCAACAGGATTGCGCCGGGATCGATCACCACGCCGCTGTCCACCGGCAGCAGGCCCTGCAGCGCGAGCGCCAGCACCGGGGTGACGGCGATGCCCACCACGATCCCGGCAAGGCTGCCGACCATGGCCGCAGCGAAGATCTGCAGCGCGTAGATGCGTGCGATATCGCCGCTGCTCGCGCCAAGGATCTTGAGCGTGGCGATGCCCTGGCGGCGAGCATCGAGATAGGAGGTGACGCCGCCGCCGATGCCGATTCCGGCAATGACCAGCGCGGCGAGCCCGACCAGCGTCAGGAATTCGCTCATCCGGCTGACGAAGCGGTCGGCACCCGGCGAGGCGCGGTCGGCGGTGCGGAAATCAAACCCGGCTTCGGGGAAGCGGGCCTCCAGCGCCTCGCGCACCTCCACCGGATCGCGCATCGAGTCGAAGGCGACGCGGGTCTTGGTCTGATACATCGAGCCCGGCGCGATCAGACCGGCACGGATCGGCAGCTCTTCGGCGGCGATCACCGTAGGGCCGAGCTGAAAGCCTTCGCTGAGCTTGTCGGGTTCGCTGGCGATGATGCCGCCGACCGTGAGCCTCTGCGTCCCGATGGTGACCGCGTCGCCTGTCGCGATGCCGAGCCGGTCGGCCGCACCCTGGCCGAGCCAGACCTCTCCGGCTGGCGGCGCGCCCACCGAGCGCCCGTCCTGGAGCGCCAATTCGCCATAGAGCGGATAAGCGTCGTCGACCGCCTTGAGCCCGACCGGGACCGCCTGCTCCCCTGCGCGCGCCATCGCTTGCATGCGATAACCGCGCGAGAGTTCGCCATATTCGGCCAGCGCGGCGGTTTCCTCATCGTCAAGACCGCGCTGCCACAGCTCGATCTCGAGATCGCCGCCTAGCAGTTCCTGCCCGCTGGCGGCGATTTCCCGTTCGATCGCCGCGGTCAGAGAGCCGATTGCGGTAAGTGCCCCGGTGCCCAGGAACAGGCAGACCAGCAGCAGCCGCAAGCCGCGGAACCGGGCGTTGAGATCGCGCCGCGCAATCCGCCAGGCGGTCGCCCAGCTCATCCGCGCGCCGCCGCTTCCCCGGTGTCGGCCTTTGTTTCGGTTGCGATCCGGCCATCGGCGAGGGTGATGATCCGGCCGCATTGCTCGGCGAGCTCGGGATCGTGGGTGATCACCAGCAGCGTCGCGCCGGTCTCGGCGCGGCGGGCGAAAAGCAGGTCGACGATCTCGTGACCGGTCGCGGCTTCGAGATTGCCGGTCGGCTCATCGGCGAAGATCAGCGCGGGGCGCGCCGCGGTGGCGCGCGCGATGGCGACGCGCTGCTGCTCGCCGCCGGACAATTGCTGCGGATAATGGTCGAGCCGGTGGCCGAGCCCGACCGCTTCGAGCTCGGCACGCGCTCGGGGCTGGGCATCGCTCTCCCCCGCGAGCTCCATCGGCGTGGCGACGTTCTCCTGCGCGGTCATGGTGGGGAGCAGGTGGAAGGCTTGCAGTACGATGCCGATGCGGCCGCGGCGGGCATGGGCCAGCGCGTCCTCGCCCATCGCGGCGAAATCTTCGCCGGCGACGCTGAGCGTGCCGCCGCTGGCGCGTTCCAGCCCGGACAGCACCGCCATCAGCGAACTCTTGCCGGAACCCGAGGGGCCGAGCAGGGCCACGGTCTCGCCCGTCTCGACCCGCAGGTCGATCCTACGAAGGATTTCGACCGGGGCCTGCTCGGTTCCGAGTGTGAGGGTGAGGTTTTGGGCGAGGATCGTGGGGGAGGGGTTTGTCACGATCCTGCGATGGCATAGGGAAGGTGGTCGCACAAGGAAGCACACCGATGAACATACGAAACTGGTCGACTGGCTGCGCCGCGCTGGCGCTTACCGCCTGTTCGGGCGAGGCGACGCAGGCCCCTGCTGTCGCCGACGAAGCGAGCGTCGAAGCGCCTGCGCTCGAGGTGGCGGTCAGCGGCGAGGAGCGGCGAATCCTCGCCTTCGGCAACAGCCTGTTCGCAGGCTATGGTCTGGGCGAGACCGAAGGCTATCCGGAACAGCTCGAGGCCGCGCTGCGGGGTCAGGGCTTGAACGCTCGCGTGATCGACGCCGGGGTGTCGGGCGACACCAGCGCCGCCGGGCGCCAACGCCTTGCGTTCACTCTCGATGCGCTGGAGACACCGCCCGATCTGGTGTTGCTCGAGCTGGGCGGAAACGATCTCCTTCGCGGGCTCTCGCCCGATCAGACCCGCGCCAATTTCGCGGCCATGCTGGGCGAATTGCGCGAGCGCGACATTCCGGTGCTGATCATGGGAATGCGCGCGCCGCCCAATTACGGGCCCGAATACCAGCAGAGTTTCGACGCGCTTTATGGCGAGCTGGCCCGCGAGTACGATGCGCCATTGGTGCCGTTCTGGCTGGAGAGCATCTACCAGAACCCCTCGCTGTTCCAGTCCGACCGGATCCATCCGACCGCAGCGGGGATCGAGGCGCTGGTGGCCGACACGCTGGACGAGGTTCAGGCGGCGCTGCCGCAAGCCCAATAGGGCGCGCGCCTATCGACGTTCCACCGACCCCTCGGCGACGGCCCAGACCGCGGCTTCGTCGGCGATCGCCTCGAAGGGTGCGAGCTCGGTTCCGGTGATCCAGACCTGCGCGCCGCCCGCGCGCAGCCGCTCGAACAAAGCCTCGCGCCGCGCGGGATCGAGATGCGCGGCAACTTCGTCGAGCAGCAGCAGCGACGCGCGCCCCTTGGCCGCCAGCGCGGCGTGCGCGATGGTGATCGCGAGCAGCAGGGCCTTCTGCTCTCCGGTCGAGCAGCGCGCGGCAGGCACCCGTTTTGCGGCGTAGAGCACCTCGAGATCGTCGCGATGGGGGCCGTCGAGCGTGCGCTGCGCTGCGCGGTCGCGGCGGCGATGGTCGTGCAGCGCCTGCGAAAGGCCTTCGTAGCCGAGCGGTCCGCCGGCTGCGTAGCTCAGCGCGGGGCGGGGGAAGGGCGCTTCGGGCTGCGCCACGATCTCCGCCATCAGCGCATCGACCAGCCGCGCGCGCCCCTCGCTCAGCGCGGTGCCGTGCTCGGCCAGCTGCGCCTCGATCGCATCGAGCCAGCGCGGATCGGGCTCGCGATCGTCGGAGAGCAGCCGATTGCGTTCGCGCAGCGCGGTCTCGTAGCGCCCCGCATGGCGCGCGTGGATCGGATCGATCGCCAGCGCCAGCCGGTCGAGATAGCGCCGCCGGTCCTGCGCTGCGCCGGTGAACAGGCCGTCCATCGCCGGGGTCAGCCAGCCGATCGCCAGCCATTCGCCCAGCGCGACCGCGGCGCTTTCGGCACCGTTGACGCGCACCCTGCGACGCCCCGGCTGCGCGCCTTGCGTGTAGGTGCCCAGCCTGACCGGATCGCCTGCTCCAACTAAGCTTGCGCCCACCGCGAACCCGTCGCTGGCGCCGCTGCGCACCATGTCGGCCAGCGCCGCGCGCCGCATTCCGCGCCCCGGTGAGAGCAGCGACAGCGCCTCGAGCACATTGGTCTTGCCCGCGCCGTTGGCGCCGACGATCAGGTTCATCCGCGCCGCGCCTTCGAGCGTGCTCTGGGCGTGGTTGCGGAAGTCACGAAGCGAGATGCGGTCGAGCGCCATGGGCTTGCCGAGCGATAGCGGGGGCCCCTGAGCGAGGCTAGCCGGAAACGCCGCTTCCAAAACTTGGTGAAAATTCCCAACCTTTCGGAAGGGTGAGGGATGTATTGGGCGGCGGAATGGTGAACAATGGCTGAATTGAGAGCTTTTCGCGAATTGGCACGGGGGTTGCAAACTACCCGATGTCCCCGGAATGGCCGGGGTTCAGGAATAGAAAAGGACCAGCCCCATGTCGTTCAACACCGTCAACAACGCCCTCGCCGCCGTCGCCGCCATCGCCTTCTCGGTCATCGTCATGGCCGCCGCGATCGTCCCCGCCAGCCCGACCGGCTTCATCGCCTGATCCAGGCATCGCACAATAACCTCACTCAAGCAGGAAGGAAATCATGCTCAATTTCTCAAGCAGCAAGCTGTTCGCCGCCGGTTTCTCGCTGGCGCTCTCGGGGATTTTTCTGGCCATGGCCATCGTCCCCGCTTCACCCGCAGGAGTGATCGCATGAGCGATCTGCGCCAATCCGGTCCCGGCGGTCCGCCATCGAAGAGCTTCCGGCTCGACCGCCAGAGCGGCAAGCTGATGGGCGTATGCGCCGGCATCGCCAACTACTTTGGGATCGACGTCATGCTGGTGCGGCTGGGTTTCGTGCTCGCCACGCTGGTCGGCTTCGGCAGCCCGATCCTGATCTACCTCGCGATCGGCCTGATCGCGGATTGAGAGGCGCGGAGCGTTCCGCGCCTCTTCTCGTCACCAAGTTCAATCACATGGCCGAGATGCCGCCGTCGAGCTTGAGCTCCGCGCCGGTCATGAATTTGCTCTCGTCGCTGGCGAGATAGACCACCGCATTGGCGATATCACTGGGTTCACCCACCGTCTTGAGCGGGATCTGGCGCGCCAGCTTCTCGAGCAGGACCGCCTTGTCGAGATTATGATGGCGCGCGGTCCCATCGAGGATGGGCGTGTCGACGAAAGTCGGATGCACCGAATTGCAGCGGATGTTCATCCGGTTCTTGGCGCAATGCAGCGCGATCGATTTCGACAGCATCCACACCGCCGCCTTGGACGAATTATAGGCGGGCATGGTGTCGCTGGCGATCAGCCCGGCGATGCTCGAGATGTTCACGATCGATCCGGGCGCGTGCTCGCGCATCAGCGGCAGCGCCTTTTGGCAGCCGTGAAAGATCGAATCGACATTGACCGAGAAGCAGCGCTTCCACTCGTCGAAATCGCAGGTCTCGATATTGCCGCCCACGCCGATCCCGGCGTTGTTGACCAGCACGTTGAGCCCTCCCAGATTGTCGCGTGCGGCTTCGACGGCGGCTTCCCAAGCTTCCGGATCGGTGACGTCGTGGGCGATGGCAAAGGCGGTGCCGGCGCCGAGCTGCGCATTGATCAGCGTCGCGGTTTCCTGCGCGCCTTCGCCGTTGATGTCGGTGCACAGCACGCGCGCGCCTTCCTCTGCCAGCCGGGTCGCATGCGCGCGGCCCAGCCCCTGCGCCGCGCCGGTCACCAGTGCCAGCTTGCCCGCGCAGCGATTGCCTCTGGTTTTTGTCATGTTTGCTCTCCCGCAATGATGCTGTGTCCCAGCAGCAAGAGCAGGCGCACATCCACGCCGCAACCTTCGAAGCGCTTGCGCTCGAGGAATTGCGCAAGCTGAGTGCGGGGCACGCGGTGGACCGTGATGTCCTCGCTCTCGGTGCCACCGCCCTCGCTGACCTGCTCCAATTGCGTGGCGCGGACGAGAGTGAAGCTCTCGCTGACCATTCCGGGCGACGAATAGAAGGATCCGCAATCCTCGAGCCTGCCCGCGCGATAGCCGGTTTCTTCCTCGAGCTCGCGTCCGGCGGCGGCCAGATCGTCCTCGTCCTCCCCACCGTCCGCGTCGCCGATCAACCCGGCGGGCAGTTCGATGCAATTGCGCCCCATAGGCACGCGGTACTGCTCGACCAGGATCACGTCGTCGTCGATCAGCGCGAGGATCACCGCGGCGCGGATGTTCCGCGTACGGCCGACATATTCCCAGCGCCCCCGCGTCTTGGCGACGACATATTTTCCCTGCCAGACGATTTCTTCCGGCGCGTCGCGGTCGACGGTCATGCGGTCGTTCTCATTTCGTCATTGCGAGCGGAGCGAAGCAATCCAGAGAGCCATCCGCGCCGCTTCTGGATTGCCGCGCGGCTTCGCCGCTCGCAATGACGAAGTGTCGGAAAATATCCCGGGGAGCATCAAACCTCGATCAGTCGGTCGGGCAATTCGTTCTCGTCGTCCGCGCTGCGTGGGAAATGCTCGGCCAATACCTGTCCGACATCGCGGACTCCGGCGGCCAGCCCTTCGGCCACGCAGCCGCGCCTGATTTCAACCAGCATGTCGGCCATCGCCTCGCCCCAGACCTCGGCGGAAACCTGCTCCGCGATCGGACGGTCGGCGACGATCTCTGCGCGGTGCTCCTGCATCGAGAGGTAGATCAGCACCCCCGTGCGCCCATGCGTGCGGCGCTCGGCGCCGACCTTGAAATGGGAGATCGCGCGGTCGTGGACGCGTGCAGTCTTGACCGGTCCGGGGACCACGCGGAACTTGAGCGCATCCCATGTCAGCAGCAGCCAGGCGAGCGCGAATGCGATCAGCCCGAGCATGATCGTCGTCGTGGCAATCTCGCCCGTGGTCCATTCATGCGTCTAGCCGCCGATCAGCGAATCCCACAGATCGAGGAAGGGCTGCGGCAGAAGCGCGAACAGGCTCATCGCAGTAAAGGCGATCCCGACGGACCACATCAGCACCACATCGGTATAACCGTCCGAGCGATCGGCGAGCACGGTAACGATCTCGCCGCTGGTGGTGCTTTCGGCCTGCGCCACTGCATCGGTGACGATGGCGTGCTGGTCTTGCGTCAAATAGGCCATCTACCACCCCCCGGAGGCGCCGCCGCCCCCGAAACTGCCGCCGCCACCCGAGAAGCCACCGAACCCGCCGCCGCCTCCACCTAAGCCGCCGCCGCCAAAACCGCCGCCGTCATGATCGGACAATCCGCCGATCACCGCCTTGCCGACTTCCCACAGGATGATGTCGCGCGCGAAATTGCCGGCGCCGCTGCCGCGATAGCGCCGCTTGCCGCGGCGGCCGAACATCGGCAGCACGAAGAAGAAGAGAATGAAGCCAAGCCAGATCAGAGCGCCGATCGGGAAACCGCCTTCGCCTGTGCGCTCGCGCTCCTGCGCGGCCTGCTGAGCGATCGCTGCGGCCTCTTCGGGGGGTAGCTGGAGCTGGGTCAGAATGCGCTCGGCACCCAGCGCGATCCCCGCGGAGAATTGCCCGTCGCGGAAGAAGTCCTTCATTTCCTCGATATATTCGAACGCCAAGCCATCGGGCAGGATCCCTTCGAGCCCGTAGCCGACCTCGATCCGCATCTGCCGTTCGTTGGGTGCGACGATCAGCAGCACACCGTCATCGCGTTCGGAGTCGCCGATCCCCCATTCGCGGCCCAGTCGATAGCCGTAATCGGCGATCTCATAGCCCTGCAGATCGGGGAGAGTGACGATCACGAACTGGCGCTGGTTGCGCTCCTCGAACGCGTCGAGCTGCTGCGTCAGCTGCGCTTCGGTCGCTTCGTCGATGATGTTCGCGGCATCGACGATCGGCGCGGTGCCGCGCTCGGGAAAATCCTGAGCCAGCGCGGCGGGCGCCAGCGCGAAGGCGGTCAGCAGCACGAGAAGGCGGCGAAGCATTCCGACCGGGTGGGTCATGCGGGCGATGTCGGCCCCGCTCAATTGGCGGCGGGGGCGGTGTCGCTGCGACCCATGTCGAGCGTAGGCGCGACCTCGGCGCCCTCGGTCGCGGCCTCGTAGGGCACGAGCGGCTCTGCGCCATGGATGATGTTGGCGCCGATCGTGTCCGGGAAGGTGCGGATGGTGGTGTTGTACTGACGCACCGCCTCGTTGTAGTCGCGGATCGATGTCGAGATGCGGTTTTCCGAACCTTCGAGCTGCACCATCAGACGACCGAAATTCTCCTGGCTGCGGAGTTCCGGATAGCGTTCGACCGAGACCAGGAGCCGCGACAGCGCGCTACCCAGCTGGCTCTGCGCCTGCTGATACTGCTGCATCGCCTGTGGGTCGTCCAGATCATCGGCGTCGATCTGGATTTCGGGACGCGTAGCGGCGGCGCGCGCTTCGATCACGCTCTGCAAGGTGCCGCGCTCCTGCTCGGCGGACGAAAGCACCACCTGCTGGAGGTTGGGGATGAGATTCGCGCGGCGCTGGAACTGGGCCTCGACATCGGCCCATTTCGCCTTGGCGTTCTCTTCCGCGGCGGGGACCGAATTGATGCCGCAGGCGGACAAGGTCAGCGCCATGGCGGCGATGCCGAGTGCCTTGCCTGCGGTGCGGATGGTTGCGATGCGATTCATGGCGTACCCCTCGATGGAAAACTGTCTTAGCTAGATAGCACGGCTGCGGTCGCTTTCAAGCGGGAGCGGCTCCTTCGGCAAGGCTTGAGGCGGATTCTCCGCCGTGGCAGGGGGACGGCCACGATACGCGAAAGATAAGCCAACCGGGGGGCTACGCCATGAAACTGGGATCCGAGTTCAAGAAGTTCATCGCGCGCGGAAACGTCATCGATCTCGCGGTCGGGGTGGTGATCGGCGCGGCCTTCAGCGGGATCATCACGCAGCTGACGCAAGGCGTGCTGATGCCGCTGATCGGCTGGATCTTCGGAGACATCGACTTTTCGAACTGGTTCCTGCTGCTGGGCGAGGTGCCCGACGGGTACGAAGGCGCGCTCGACAATTACGAACAGCTCAAGGAAGCGGGGGTGGCGATGATCGGCTATGGCGCGCTGCTGACCGCGCTGATCAACTTCCTGATCGTCGCCCTGGCGCTGTTCGTGCTGGTGCGCAGCGTCAACCGCGTGACCGAGGAAATGCAGCGCAAGCAGGCGGCGACCGAGGACAGTTCGCAGAATCCCGAAGTGCCTACCGATCCGCAGCTCGACGTGCTCAAGAAGATTCTCGCCGAGCTCAAACGCGAACCCGCCACGCCCTCCGATCCTTCGTCCACTTCACATTAAGCTTCGCATCGCTATATGGGGCGGGTCGGTTTCGGCCGACTATGGCGATAAAGTGCTGCGTACAATAGGCACAACGGACCCGGGGGCAGTACCCGGCGGCTCCACCACCAGCGGCGAGAAACCGCCTTTGATGCTGGGGCCGAACTAGGATCGACGTGTGTTGAAAAGCGCAGTTTTTGCTCGGGCTGAGTAACCCG
>JAHJPT010000351.1 GCA_018819685.1 Alphaproteobacteria bacterium | reverse complement strand
GTGCGCTTCCCGATCGTCGAGGATCCGACGCTTGTCATCTGTCGCGGCTACGGGATGGTCGCGCCGCATGACAGCGACAGCGGTACGGTCCGCTCCACCTTCTTCATCGATCCGGAAGGGGTCATCCGGGCGATGACCTGCTACCCGGCAAATGTCGGGCGCTCGACGCCGGAAATCCTGCGGACCCTGGATGCGTTGCAGGCGGTCGACAGCGGCCCCGTGCTTGCGCCCGCCAATTGGGAGCGGGGCCAGAACCTCTTGCGCCAGCCGGCCGCCACGCTGGACGACGTATTCGGAGCCGGGGAGCAGACCGAATGGTTCCTGAAGGAAACCCCGGGGGCTCCGTCGCAGTGACCGAGGACGAACTCGTGGCGAGCCTCAAAGCGGTCGCCCATCCCGTCCGGTTGCGGATCTTGCGTGCATTGTCGGGCGCGGAGCGCAACGTGGGGGAGATCGATGCGCAAGCCGAGATCGGGCAGCCGACCCTGTCTCAGCAGCTCGCCGTCTTGCGCAAGGCCGGGCTGGTGACGACCCGCAAAGAAGCGAAACTGGTCTTCTACCGGATCGACGAAGCGAAGCTGGAGGCTTTGTCGGTTGCGTTCGGCGGTCTGGGTGGACGAAGCGAGGCGTCCGGCAGCGAGAAACGGAAAGCAGCCCAGGGAGTGGCCAATTTCGCCCGGCTGGGGTGATTCTTGAGGGGTGTCCTGGCCGGTGTGTATCTCGGCCCGCCCTCGATCCGACTTTGCAGTCGATCCAGCGGATCGGGTAAGCTACCGAAGAAGCTGAAGAATCTGTCGCCAGCCGCGACGGAACGGAGGATGCCGATGCTCGAACAATTTCTTGGCCGGGACGATTTCGATGTCTTGCCCCACCTGGTCGCGATCGGTCTGGCCTATATTCTCGCCTTTCCCATCGGCTGGAACCGCGAAAAGACCGAGCGAAGTGCCGGATTGAGGACCTTCCCGCTGGTCGCCGTCGCCAGTTGCGGCTTCATTCAGGCGGCCGAATCGCTGACCGCCGACACTCCCGAAGCGATGGCGCGCATCGTCGAGGGGCTGATCACCGGAATGGGCTTCATCGGCGGCGGGGCAATCCTCAGGCTGAAGGATTCGGTAAAGGGCACTGCGACAGCGGCGAGTTTGTGGATAACCGGAGCCATCGGCGCTTCGGTCGCTCTCGGGAGTCTGGATGTTGCCGTGATGCTGTCGGTGGTGACCGTAGCCACGCTCTGGATCATGGCGCCGATCAAGCATATCGGGCCCCTGAAAGAGGGCGACGACGAGGGTAGTTCCGACAAGGGGGAGGCGCGGCAAGAGCACGCGTGAGCCCCTCGCGCTCTTCATGGCCCATGGAAAGCGGACTCGCCTCGCCACGATGCGGCCGATAACCTCGGCGAGGAGTTGCAGTTGCGGACCCGCCGCCGCCGATTCCCGATCCGACGCCTTCGGAACGACGTCCCGGTACGAAGGAGGCTCTACGCCGCCGGCTGGGGCGGTTCCGATCGGCCGAGACGCCAGTCGATCCACGCCCCATAGGGGTGACAGATCGCCAGCAGTCGGCTCTCTCCGCTCGGCCAGCAGGTTAGGCGCAGCTGGACCTCTTCGCGCGCTTCGGTCCATTCGAAGCTGATCCGGACCAGCGGTCGGTCGATGTCGGCCCGCTCGCCCGCTGCGACGACCGTTCGTTCGACCGCCAGGCGCTCGTCAGCGGTCAGATATTGGAGCAGCATCGAGTGGAAGACGGCGCGGCAGCGTCCCGACGGCTGCGGTTCGTTCAGTCGCTCCGTGAGCCAGGTGAGAGCGTTCGCGCGATCGACGCGCGGCGGATGGCGTCGCGCGATCGTCAACGCAGCGCGAAGACGCTCGGCGCGGCTCGGCTGATCTGCAAAGACGAAGGAAAGGAGCCGCTCGCGCGTGGCTTCGTCGGAGGTATCGAGCGGGCTGAGATCGACGCCGCGCGCCGCCAGTACCTGCACGCCGGAGGCAGGCGGCGGGGGTCCGTGCCACTCGGGATCGATCCTGACGGGAGAATCCGGCGCACCGGCCGCCACCCCGCCGAGATGATAGCCATAATGCGCGAGATTGAGGTTGAGACCGGCGCTGGAGCCAAGCTCGAGCAGTTCGAAAGGCAAGCCGAAGGTATCTTGCGCCACCGCCAAGGCAGCCATGATGGCGCCGGCGCGGCACACCTCGTTGGTCTGCGGCGGGTGGCGCATCCAGGTCGCGATGAACTCGTCTTCCGCCGCCATGGCTGCAGCGAGCGCGCCGTCGAAGTCGTGATGCTGGTGCCGATACAGGGAACTCAGCGCGTGATGGCGCCCACGCCGGGCAAGAGCGTGGATCGCCGCGTTGAACCGCATCCCCAGCGCCGCCGCCGCCCGGTCGCCCGGCCAGGACTGGATCAGCGTGGCCGTTCGCGGTGCCGATGCAAGCTGGCGCTCGCCTGCTTCCAGCACCGCCGCAACGAATGGTGAGCCCAACGTCCGCGCGATGGACGCCTGACGGGACAACTCGTTGCTGCCCTCAAAATGCGCAGTCATATTCCTCCCTTCGGCCATCTTGCGAAGCAGACGGCGCGAGGTGATCTTCTCAAGCTCGGGTCGATCGCGGCAGGCAAGCCGCCGGCAATCAGAATTCCTGCCAATCGTTGCCGGGATTCGCGTTCGCGACGGCCACCGGGGGCAGCAGGGTTCTCTTGCTCCCGTTGTAATTTGCCGGGATCGGGCGAGGCGATGTCCCGGCGCCGACGTTGAACGCCCGTGCCTGTTTCGTGAGGCCCTCGACTTCGCCGGCGAGATTGCGTGCCGCGGCAGAGGTCTGCTCTACCATCGCCGCATTCTGCTGGGTCGCCTGATCCATGCTGCCGATCGCCGCGCTGATCTGTGTGATCGCCGTCGACTGCGCCTGATTGTCGGTGGCGATGCGGGCGAGCAATTCATGGACCTCCGCGACATCGCCGGAGATGTCCTCGAGCGCACCATCGACCTTCTGAACCATTTCCACGGCTGCGGTAACGTCGCTCTGCGTCGCGGTAAGCTGATCGCGGGCGCGTGCCGCCTCCTCTTCGGAGCGCATGGCCAGAGCGCTGACGAGATCGGCCACCACGGCGAAACCGCGACCTGCCTCGCCTGCACGGCCGGCTTCCACGGCGGCATTCATCGCCAGGACCCGCGTCTGGAAGGCGATCTTGTCGAGGCCTTCGATGACGCTGTCGATGCCCTTGGCGCTTTCCCCGACGCGGCTCATCGCTTCGACCGCCCGATCCGCGGTGGTACGCCCCTGCGTGACGGTGCCGATGGCCTCGTCGGCGCGCTGGACCGTGCTGGTGGCCGCCGTGGCCGTGGCCTTGAGGCGTTCGTCCATCTGGGTAACGGCGGCAGCGGTCTGTTCGAGACTGGCCGCGTTGGCTTCGGTTCGGCGCGCCAGATCCTCCGAGGCCTGGGCAATCTCGTCCGATCCGGTGCGGATGCTCGAGGTTGTGTCCATGACCGAGCCGATCAGCCCGCGCAGGGCGTTCACCGCGTCGTTGAAGTTGGTCTTGACCGCGGTATAGCTCGCGGGAAACTCCTGATCGATCTTGACCGTGAGATTGCCTCCGGCGAGTTCCGAGAGACGTTCGGAAATGGTCTCGACGACCATCTTCTGCTCTGCCTCGGCCTTCGCGCTCGCCAGATCGGTGGCGTGCTTGGCCACCGCTGCATCGCGGAACACGAGAACCGCCCGCGCCATGTCGCCGAGTTCGTCTCCGCGGTCGGTATCGGGAACATCCACATCGTTCTTGCCTGCGGCAAGATCGGACATCGTCCGTGTCAGGTCCGTCACCGGGCGTGCGATCAATCGCGTCAGGACTATCGCCAGGGTGATGGCGATGCCGATCAGGGCGACAGCTCCCAGGATCAGCGCGACGAGCGCGGAGGCGATCGCCGCTTCCTGGCTCGCGCTGTTCTGTTCTATGCGCGCGGTTTCGGCGTCTTTGATGTCGCGCAAGGGCAGCACTGCCGCGCTGGTCAGCACCGCCTTTCCGGCGCTGCGTGCATCGGCGGCGGCTTCGTCGCGCCGACCGGCCTGGACCATGGCGATCAGCCGATCGCTCCAATCCTGGCGCCATTTGAGCGTTTCTTCCCGGCTTGTCAGGAGAGCCGCTTCCATCGCCGGATCGGTCAGGATCTCTTCGAGTTCGACCGAGGTACGGTCGTAATCGTCGCGCCCTTCGTAATAGGATTTGAGGTAGGCTTCATCGCCGGTCACGATGAAACCCCGCATCTGGCTGTTCTGGCGGAGCAGAGCGGTTTCCAGTGCGAGCGCCTTGGCGTAGATCGACTGGCTCAGATTGTTTTCATCCGTGGCGCTGCGGATCGACGAGATATTGACGAAGAACACCAGCATCACGATCGCCGCGGTTGCGCAGATCGCCAGAAAGGAAAGCCCCAGCTTCCTCGGAATTCTCATAGATTTCAGCACTGTTCGCCTCTCGGTGGGTCTTTTCGTAGGAACTGTCGGCACCGGTGCCGGAGCGCGCAATGCGCCCCGGCACCGGACCCGTTAGAAGGAGAGACGAACCGAAGCGGTCACCGTCCGGCCGTTCAGCGCACGCGCGGTGACGAGGCCGCCGGCCGGGATTGCCCCTTGGGTGACGTCGGTGAGCGCAAGCTTGTCGAACAGATTGTTCCCGACCAGCGCCAGCTGCACCCTGTCGTTGAGACGCAGCTGGGCGAAGCCATTCACCAGCGTGTAGCCCGGCAGGCGTAGCTGGTTGGTGTCCTGGGCGAAGCTCTCGGTCGTACCGACGAAGTTGGCACCGATCGTGAACCGTTCGGTCTCGAACTGCGGCGTCACCTGGAAGATGAGATCCGGCTGGTGCCGCGGCGTGTTGCCGATCACCGCCGCGTTGAACTCATCGTCGACGATCGAGGCGTTGGTATAGGTGGCCCCCGCCGTGACGCTGAACGGACCGCGCTGATAGGCGGCCTCCGCCTCGAGCCCATAGGCACGATAAGTGCGGAAGATCCGCTCCACCTGCGTGGTGCCATCGGGCCGCGCATTGATCTGCAGATTGCGTTCGTCGGTCTTGGCCCAGAAGGCGGTGAGGTTGAGCGTCAGGTCCGCCTGACGATATTTGACGCCACCCTCGGCCTGCTTGACGATGTCGTAGGCGTCGGACGGATCCGTCAGACCGCCGCTCACGGGATCGACCGCCGGGCTGAACAGGATGCGGTCAGCAGCAGCGCGGCCACCGCGGCTGTAGCGGGCGAACACCGCCAGCGGCTCGGAAATCCGATAGTTGATGCCGCCCGAATAGCTGACGAAATCATAGTCGAAATCGACGGGTGCCGGAGTGGTCAGCGGGATTACGGCGGTGCGGCTCTCGGCAGGCGAGATCACGCCGTTCCCGTCGATGTCGTAGGGCTGCGTCCCGATACGGCCGCCTCCCAGCTCGGATCCGAAGACCGAGCCCTGGGCGCTACCGCTGTTGAACCGCACGCTCGCGCCGATCGCGACCTTGCCGATGTGGTAGTTCAGCGAGCCATAGGGCGCATTGGTGCTGAAGGCGACGTCGTACTTGCGACGGTACGCGTCGGCAACGACCCCGGCGCTATAGGCGAACACGCCTTCCTGCGTCTGGGAAATTCCCGTCGCCGTGGTCACATCGATCAGCGACAATTCGCCGCCACCACGCACATCGGTCACGACCGAATTGAACAGCCAGTCCGTCTGAACCTCCTGACGCGACTTGTAGAAGCCTGCGGTGAAGGTCAGCTTGCCGCCACCAAGATCCCATACGCGGCTGGCACGCAGATCGTTGGACATATTGTCGACGCTGTTCAGGCGGAAGTTCTCGAACAGCGAAATCGCCAGCAAACCGTTGCCGTTCAGTGCCGCCGGGTCGGTGATCGCCTGGCCTGCATTGGGGCCGCTAGCATAGCTGAGCTGTGCACCCGGACCGCCGAGCGATCTGCCGATAGCCGAAGCGGGCGCAATCGTGAGCGGGAAGTTCTGGAACAACTCGCCCGAAATATCGGCGTAGCGGAAGCGCTCGGTGACCGTCCATTCGCCGATGTCGAACCTGGATTCCAGTCCGATCGCCTTCACCACCGGATGAACGCCATTGCGCACGTCGTAGCGTGCGAGATTGTTCTCGCCGTCCAGCGACACGAAATTGGCGACGTTGGGCGAGAGGAGTGCATCGCTGCTGAGGTCGAAATTCGGCAGCGTCTCGAAGGTGGGGTTTTCATTGGTCCCGGTGACGCGGACCGGCGCCTGCAGGTAGGTGGGCACGCGATCATCGAGATATTTGCCTTGCAGACGAACATAGCCGCCGGCGAATTCCTTGGTGATGTTCGCCTTGATCTGGCCGCCGCGATAGGCGGTGAAGCCGGTCTCGCGCGGGCCTTCGCCTTCGCGATAGAAGCCGCCGACATGGAAGCGAAGCGTCGGGCTGATCCGGCCGCCGTAGTCGAAGTCGAGCCGGTAAAGATCATGGTCGATCCCGGTCGATGTCTGGATGGCGCCGCCTTCGACTTCGCCGGTCTTCGAGATGAAGTTGATGACGCCGCCGGGCGAATTCGAAGCAAAGGTCGAGGACGAGCCGCCGCGGATCGCTTCCACCGCTGCCAGATTAAGGTCGCTGCGGATGAACACATCGGCGCCCAGGAACGAAAGGTCGCCGAATTCCAGGACGGGCAGGCCGTCTTCCTGGAACTGCAGATATTTGGAACCCGTCGAGGCCAGCGGCAGGCCGCGGATCGTGTAGCTGTTGTTGGCGACGCCGCCGGCGGCTTCGACGCGAACGCCCGGAATATTGCGGACGATCTCGGCGACCGAGTTCGCACCCAGTTCCTGGATTTCCTCGGCGCTGAGCGCACTGGTCGAAATGGCCGCATCGAGGACGTCGCGGCCCTTGGCCACACCGGTGGAGAACACTTGGCGCGGCTTCTGGTCTTCGCTGGAATCCTCCCCGGTCGTGGCGGCCTGAGCGAATGCATCGGATGCGAACAGCGCGAACGGCGCCGCCGCCAGAAGGAGGTAGGTGGTTTTCATCGTTTTCCCTGACAATTGGATTGCAGGAAAGTTATAGGATCATATCCTCGGGGCGGGTCGGGACGCGAAAATTTAAAAATCCCTCTGCGCGGCGTAAGTTCTTGTTAACCCTTCAGCAATCCTCCGCTTCTAGGTGCACTCCCCCAGCCCACTCGCTGCGCGCTCACATTCCCCTCCTGGAGCGCACGAAAGCTCGCGAACCTATGTCCGGCCCGAACCAAGCGCTCCGTCGATGACGACCGATGTTTCTTTGCTCGAGCAGGAAAACGTAGCCCGAGGAATCGGCCTCCGAATAGCCTCGGCGGGGTTTTTCTCGGCGACGGCGGCCTTGCTCAAGCTTGCATCGGAACAGGGCGTGGTCGCTCCGGAGATGATGTTCTACCGGGCGCTTTTCGGCCTGCCGGTGGTGCTCTTGTGGGTATTTGCCACCGGAGGTGTGGGCGCTCTGTCCACACAGCGACCGCTTGCGCATCTCGGGCGGACGGCCCTCGGGATACTCTCGATCCTGTGCAGCTTGCAGGCGCTTGTGATGCTGCCTTTGGCGGAGGCCGCTACGATCAGCTTCACAATGCCGATTTTCGCCACCCTGCTGTCATGGCTCCTGCTCCGCGAGCACGTCGGCTGGCGTCGCGGGTTGGCGCTGGTTTGCGGCTTGCTCGGCGTGGTCGTGATCATGCGCCCGGGAGGGGCTGGCGGAAGCGCGCTGCCGATAGCGGGAGTGGTTGTGGGCCTATTTGCCGCGTTGGGCACTGCCGCCGTCACTATTGCGCTGCGCCAGATGCGAGAGACCGAGCATGTCGCCGCCATCGTCTTCTGGTTCTTCGCGGGCTCAGCGATCGTGGGTCTCGTTCTCCTGCCGCTTTTCGGTCGCGTTCACGATGCTGAGACCATCGCCCTGCTGGTGGCCGCCGGAGTGGCCGGTGGCCTGATGCAGATCACCATGACCGCCTCGCTCCAGTCCGCGCCCGTGTCTGTGCTGGCCCCTTTCGACTACCTCCAGATCGTCGGGGCGGTCGTTCTGGGCTGGGCTCTGCTTGCGACGGTGCCCACGGTGAACACGCTTGCAGGCGCCCTAATCATAAGCGGCAGCGGACTTTTCACCGCCTGGCGCGAACGCGTCCTGCATCGGGAGCGGATTGCCGCTGCGCCGACTGGTCCATAGCGCTGCTCGCCCGGGCTATTCAAAGCTCGACGCAAGCGAGCATTCCAGTGCAGACGGTCTCTATCCGCTGCCATCGGTCAGCGGTTCTCGGACAAAGAGCCGCACGTCAGATCTGCGATGATGGAGGCGGCACCGATATTCTCCCGCCGCGCGAAAACCATGGAGGGCAGCATCGCTCGTTCGGGCCATGGGATGGGCCGGATGATAGAAATTGGCACTATAGGTCCGATCGCCGTCCTCCGCGATGGACGGAAGTGCCGCTTGCGCCTTCGCGAAAGGCGCGGGCGCTTCTTGCTGTTCGCCGGGACCGCGGCTCCGCAGCACTGTCCGATTGTACCGGCTAGAGCGACTGGCCGTCGTCGATGGTGATGGTCGAACCCGTGAGATGCGCTGCTCTGTCCGAGCAAAGGTAAAGCACCATTTCGTCCAAGGCGTCGATCGCCATGATCCGGCGGCGATGCCATCCGGCGATCTGGGCCCGGCCGCCCTCGGAATCGAACCAGTCGCCGACCAGTTCGGTACGGATATAGCCGGGTTGGACGGTATTCACGTTGATCCCCAGCCGCACCCACTCGCGCGCGAACTGGCGCGCAAGATGCGCGACGCCCGCCTTGCTGGCCGCGTATGCCGCATCGCCCTGTCCGGTAAGCTGCGCAGTGATCGATCCGATGATCACGATCCTTCCGGCGCCCGTCTCGCGACTCCCGGCAGCGATCATGCGGCGGGCCGCTTCGGATGCGGTGAGGTGAACGCCGAGCAAATTGGTGTCGATGACCTGCCGAACCTCCGCTTCGGCCACTTCGATCGAGCGTCCGTAGCGTGAGATCCCGGCATTCGCGACTACGGTATCGACCGAGCCGAAGCGATCTTCCGCCAGCGAGAACGCCTCGGCGACCGACGTGCCGTCCGTCACGTCCATCGGAACCGCGATTGCGGCTCCACCGTCCTCGGCAATGGCTTGCGCGATCTCTTCGGTAAGTCGGGTCCGGCGCGCGGCAAGCACGACATTCGCCCCAGCCGCAGCCATCGCTTGCGCCAAATGCGCGCCAATCCCTGACGACGCGCCAGCGATCAGACAGGTTCGCCCTTCAAGAGACTGATGGTGCACTGAGCTTCCGTCTTCCGTTCTTGCGTCGATGCTTTCGCGATCCCTCGGCAGCACGCTACCGCCTGTTCGGCGCCACGAGAGTGTTCGCCTCGGCGTAGCGGTCCAGCCAGTCTCGCGGAGGAAGCGGCAGAGCCCGGCTTTCGCTCGTGCGGGCGGGAGAAAATGCGCGCACTGGCTCGGCGCTGCGCACCTGTTCGAGCCATCCCACTCCGTCGAACTGTCCGCTGTTGCCGCGCGTCGTGACGAGATCCAGATCCCCATCGCCGTCCAGGTCGCGCGCGATAAAGGCGTCGTACATGCCTCGCACCCGGCGGGAGACGTCGTGACGAACCCACTCGCTGCCGCCAACGCCCGGGTTCGCGAACCAAGCGATCCGCCCGACGCTGGAATCGGGCGTGACCGTTGGGCTGTCGAAATCTCGCTCGGCATCCGAATAGCCGCCAGCGATTATGTTGAGGCCGGAATAGGCGCCGGTGACGACATCGAGGTCGCCATTGCCGTCGAAGTCGGCGAGTTCGATGCCGATCACCATGTCGGGCAGGATATCGCCGATCCGGTGATAGCTCCACGGCTGGGCGAGCGAGGCGGGTTGCTGCAACCAGCCCAGTGCAGGCACGCCGTTGGGTGCGCGGGGATCGCCGCAGTGTTCGCTCACCCCGACCACCAGATCGAGGCGTCCATCGCCGTTCATGTCGGCAAAGTCCGACTGAAAGGCGGTCGTCATGATCGAACAGGGCGAGCCGTCCGGATCGATCTCGATGGGTCGGATTGCGATCTCGACGCTGCCGTTTCTGTCGGTGCCGCGGTTCTCGAGGATGAAGGCCAATTGCTCCATACGGGCCGCCGCAAGCACGTCGATATCGCCGTCGTTGTCGATATCGACGGGCATCGCGGTGTTGGGAACGTCTCGCGCCAAGAGGACCTGCTCGTGCCAGTTCGCATCGAGCAGAGGGTCACCCGAGAGCGTAAACAGGGATGTCGTGCGATCCGCGCGCGGAGCATCGGGATCGATGATGTCGCTGCCTCCCTTGTTCGCGGCGAGGACGTCGAGACGCCCATCGCCGGTGACATCGGCGATGAAGACCCGCTGCCAGGATCCTCGGCCCCTGGAGGCCTCGGGGATATGCGATTCCCATCCGGCCGACCGCGCGTCGGGTCCCGGATTGCGGAAGTAGGCGAGATGCGCTTCCTCGCAGGCGACGACGAGATCGGGCCAGCCATCGCCGTCGAGATCGCCCACGGCAACGTCTTCGATCGCCCCGACCACCGCGCCGCTTGCGACGGTAATCAAAGTCCAGACGTCGGGGTCGGCGCTCCCGAAGGCGATACGCAAATGGTTCGAATCCTCGTGGACCGAGACGATGTCGGTGAAGCCGTCGCGATCGATATCGCCTTCCACCAGCCCGTCGCCACCCCTCAGCGGCACGCCGCCATTCGTCATCTCGTCGTCGATCAGATGCTCGCGCCACGAGATGTAGGTGCCGTCGGCGGCTTGTGCATCGGTCGGAGTCTCCGCAACGGTCGGCAGCGGAACAGGATGAGCGAGCAATGCTCCGGGGTTCGCGACAAGCAAGGCCGTCGCCGCAGCCTTGACGATACCGATCGTGCTTTTCGGGCACTTTCGCATGTCAGAGGGCGATCGGCTCGCTGGAGGGGCTTGCATCGAGGTCGGCGCGGATCGATCGCGAAGCCAGCAGGTAATGCATGCCGCCCCACAGCGAGGCGACGCAGCCGGTCAGCATCATTGCCAAGGCCAGCGGATTCTCGACGCCCTGGGCGGCGAAGCGGTCGCTCAGGAAGCCGACGATCACCGGGCCGAGGCCCAGACCGATCAGATTGATGAAGAAGAAGAAGATCGCCGAAGTCAGCGCGCGCATCCGCAGCCCGACCAGTCCGTGCGACACGGCCAACGCCGGGCCGAGATAGGAGGCGGAGAGAAAGTGGAACGCGCCGGTGAGCAGCAGCGCCAGGGTGAGCGTCGGGGTCGTCAGAATGACCAGCAGGATCGGAGTCACGGCGAGCAGGAGGATCGCCGGGCCCCAGACATACCAGCGCGCATCGCGCACCCCCAGCCGGTCGGTCATCCAGCCCCCGAAGAAGGAGCCTGCGCCGCCACCGAAGCCGGCAGTCAGCGCCATCCACACCCCGAGTTCGCCCAGACCGATCTCGAAATTGCGCAGGAAATAGGACGGCAGCCAGTTGCCGATGGCGTAGATGACCAGCGCCTGCAGGCTTCCCGCGAGGGCGAGGTGCCGAAACGACCGGCGCGACCACAGGAAGCGAACCACTTCGAGGAAGGGCGGCGGCGGCGCGGTGTCGCTTTCGCGGCCTTCCGACCAGCCGCGAACCGGCTCCTTGACCGTCAGACGCAGGAAGATCGCCACCGCCACTCCGGGCAGGCCCACCACGAAGAAGGCGGTGCGCCAGCCGAACGTCTCGGCGATCCAGCCGCCCAGTGCAAAGCCGAGCAGAATGCCGATGTAGATCCCGATCGAATAGATCGACAGCGCTGTCGCCCGTTCCTCCTTGCGGAAGATGTCCGAAATCATCGAGTGCGAGGGCGGGCTTCCGCCGGCCTCGCCGACGCCCACGCCGATCCGCGCCGTCAGCAATTGGAGATAGTTCTGGGCCAGACCGCTCACCGCGGTCATCAGGCTCCAGACGGTCAGCGCGAGTGCGACGATGCTGCGCCGCTTGCCGCGATCCGCCCAGCGGGCGATCGGGATGCCGCAGGAGACGTAGAACAGCGCGAAGGCGAAGCCCGACAGGAGCCCGAGCTGGGTATCCGAGAGCAGCAGTTCCGCCTTGATCTGCTCCTGCAGTATGACGAGCAGCTGCCGATCGACGAAGTTGAGCGCATAGACCAGCGTCAGGACCGCCAGCACGAAATAGCGGTAGGAAGGCTTGGCATAGGGGTTCGGCCCGGAGGGGGCGACGGCCTCCGGTAGCGCTGCGGTTGCCTGTGTCATCGAATGCTCCTCCCCGATACGATCATTGCTTTATCCGTGTGGTAGACGGCTCTTCAGGCTCCGCCGCGAGGCCGATCGCTTGACCCCATGAGCGACCCAGCTCGCGTTGGCGGCGGCTGAATGCCTCGTGCAGTTCGAACATGCCTGGCCTGGGATCGCGCCCGGCGACAGGCGTATCGACGAAGCGGAGGTAGTTCTGCTGCGACCCGTAGGCCTGCCAGTCCGGAAGACCCTCGCCATGGGGATTGCCGCTTGCCGCGAAGCTGGTCCAGTAGTCGAGCATCGCATCCGACACCGCGCGATCGGAGGTACCGTCAGGCACCGGCCAGCGGTCGGGCAGCGCCTCGGCGTCCAGATTGCCGAAGGAGAAGGGCAGTTCGCTGGCGTGGAACCCGCACAGATCGCGCCGTTCGGCAGCAGGGTAGCAATGGTCGAAGATGTAGAAATAGGATTCCAGGCCCAGGTCGCGCTGGCTCAGCGCGATGCGCTCGCCCGACCATCCGAAGATGCCGTCGCCGGCGGCATCGAGCAGTGCGTCCGCACCCTCGCCCGCCGGATAGAGCCGCAGGAATTCGGGTGCGAGATTGCCGTAGATGCTCTCGATGCGCTCTTCGTATTCTTTCAGCGATGACGGCATCCGGGGCCCCGGGCCGCCTTCGGGCCGGAACTCGTGGGCGTTGAAACCGACGATCACGGGGACGCGAGCCTGATCGCCGCTGTCGAATACGTCGACCAGCTGGCGCGGCAGGACCACCCCGTCGATCGTGCCTTGAGGAATGAACCCTGCCGCGGTGGCCCGATCGGTCAGATCCTGCGCGTCGAGTGTACGTGCCGCGGCGATGTCGGACGCGCCAAGATCGGACAGCAATTCCGCGCCGATCCGTTCGGCGGAAGGCGTTCGGTTATCGTCCTGCGACAGCTCCGGGAAGCTGCGGACGTTGGTGCTCTGGATAATCGCTTTGCCGAACAGCCCGCGAGCCTGCGGAGAGACCATGAGATAGGTGGTGGAGAGCGCACCGGCGGATTCTCCCATCACGGTAACGTTCGCGGGATCGCCTCCGAAGGCGGCGATATTGTCGCGCACCCATTCGAGCGCCGCTATCTGGTCGAGCAGACCGTAATTGCCCGAAATTCCCGCTGGGGATTCCCCGCTCAGCTCCTCGTGCGCCAACCAGCCGAGCGGCCCCAGCCGGTAATTGACCGAAACGAAGACCACCCCGCGGCTGGCGTAGTTGTTGCCGTCGTAGAGCGGCAGGCTGGATGCGCCGATACGCAGCGAGCCGCCGTGCAGCCAGACGATCACCGGTGCCCTTCGCGCATCCTCGGGCGACCAGACGTTGAGGCTCAGGCAATCTTCGGATGTCGCGGCGGGCGGGTCGTTGTAGATACTCCGCGCGGGCACCGGCGGCTGGATGCAGGCCGGCCCGAATTCCCGCGCATCGCGAACGCCGGTCCACGAGGCCGGCCTTTGCGGCGGCTTCCAGCGCCGTTCGCCCACAGGGGCGGCGGCATAGGGAATGCCCTTGAAGCTGCGGATTCCCGAATTCTCGATCCCGCGCAGCGCGCCTGGTTCGATGCCGACTTCGGGACCGGAGGCCGCCTCGATCGGCGAGCTCGAATGGGCGCACCCCGCCAGTGCAAGTGCGAGGCCCAGCAGCGACATTTTGCCCCGGCATGTCGTGCCGATCGTCATGCCGGAACTCCGTACAGGTTCTGCAATTCCCGCTTGTCGATCTTGCCGGTGGCGGCGAGCGGCATCTGCGCCACCCGGATGACAGCGTCGGGCACCCACCATCTGGCAAATTGCCGGCGCAGCGGGTCGAGCAGATCATCGTCGGCGATAGTGGCACCCTCGGCGATCTCGACGACCATCACGGGGCGCTCGCCCCATTTGGGATGCGTCCGCGCGATAACCGCGACCTTGCCGACCTGCGGCAGCGAACCGACCACCCCCTCGATCTCCACCGGGTTGACCCATTCCCCTCCCGACTTGATCAGATCCTTGGTTCGCCCGGTGATCTGCAGCGCCCCGCATTCGTCGATCACCGCGAGATCGCCTGTATCGAACCACCCGTCGCTCGTGGCCGCCTGCTCTTGCCCGAAATACCGCTCCACCACCGAGGGGCCGCGGACGTGGAGCCTGCCCTCTTGCTCGCGCTGACTGTCGAGGGGCTCCCCGTCATGGCCGAACAGCAGGAGGTCGATCCCGAGCGCCGGGCTGCCCGAATTGCCGGAATCGGCCTGGTGCTCAGGGCGCGTCGCAGTGCCGAGCGGCGAAATTTCCGTCATCCCCCAGGTTTGCTGAACCTCGACACCGCGATCGCAGATCCTTGTGCTCAAGGCAGCCGGCATGGGAGCGCCGCCCACCATTACCCGGCGCAGCGACGGAACCTCGATCCTTTCGCGATCGAGGTGGTCGAACAAATCCAGCCACACCGTCGGCACGCCGGCCGCGATAGTGACGCCATGTTCGACGATGAGACGCGCAAGGCTCGCCCCATCGGTGTTGCGGCCCGGGAGGACGAGCGTGGCTCCCACCGCGGGGCAGGAAAACGGCAGCCCCCAGGCGTTCGCATGGAACATGGGGACCGCGGGAAGCACCACGTCGCGTTCGGTAATCCCGGACACATCAGCCTGAAGCTGCCGCAGGGTGTGGAGAAAATTGCCGCGATGCGTGTAGGTGACGCCCTTGGGCGACCCGGTCGTACCCGATGTGAAGCATAGGCCGCAGGGCAGGTTTTCGTCGAAACCGCCCCATTCGATGCCGGGAAGGTCCTGTCTCTCGCCCAACCGCTGCACGCGGACCGCAGCAGCCAGCGAAGCGGGAATTTCGTCCCAGCCGTCTATCACGAACAGCGTCTCCAGCATCGTGCCCTGCGCAACGACCTGCTCAGCCAGCGCAAGCTGATCGAAGCTCGCGACCATGATCCTCGCCTGCGACTGGCGCAGCATCGACGCCAGCGCATCGGCCGACAGGCGCGGATTGAGCGTATGGCAGACCGAACCGATTCCCATGATCGCATACCAGCACGCCATGTGTTCCGCCGAATTCCACGCGAGAGTCGCGACGCACTCGCCACGAACGAGACCGACTTCGCGCAGCTCGGCGGAAATCCCCTTGGCCCCGGCCGCGAGGTCGCGATAGCCAAGCCCGAAATCGCAACCAGAGCCGCTCGCCGTCACGACCTGCTTGTCGCAGTGCCACTTCGCGGCATGCCCGATGATCTTTTCTAGCGTGAGCGGATAGTCTTGAAGCGCGCCGTGGATCATTTGCAGCGCCCAGTGGGCCCGGGATTTTCAGGCGAAGCAATGCCGACATTCCAGTGCCAGGGAAGATCGCCTGCAAGGAGCCGGCGACACACCAGTCGATCCTGAAGATCGAAGGCGGCGCCGATCCCTCCCCGCCGGACGAGGGTGCCGTCGTCGAACACCATCATGGAGCGCGCATCGCCGTAGGCCGGCCATTCGGGCACGCCAGCCGCGTTGGGGTTGCCGTCCTTTGCGAACGCGGCCCAATACTCGAGCAGAGTGGCTGCGAATTCGCGTTCGGCGGGAGTATCGGGAATGGCGGGCCAGGCTGTGGTTACGTGATCGACATTGCCGAGAACGTACGGGATTTCAGACGCGTGGAAGGCGCGCAGCCCGGCAGTGTCGGCGGCAGGATAGCCGTGGTCGAACAGATAGAGATAGGATGGCTCGCCCAGTTCCGCCTGGCTTTCGACCATCTTCTCGGCGGTCCAGCCGTACATTGCGTCGCGCGTCGCAGCGAGCATGCTCTCGTCGATGTCGCTGGCAGGATACAATTCGAGAAAGGCGTCGGCGAGATCGCCGTAGCTCCCGGCGATCGCATCGGTGTACTCCTGCTCACTGTCTGGCGGCGGAGGAAGCAGACGTCGCAGGCTGCGGATTTCACCGCTGTTGAAGCCGGCCAGCAGCGGCACGCGCGCCTGCTCGCCGCGGTCGAATGTCTCGACCGTCTGGCGCGGCAAGACCGTCCCGTCGATCGTGCCCCAGGTGAGATAGCCGGCCGCTATCGCCTCGTCGGTAAGCGTTTGCGCATCCAGCGCCCGCAACTCGCCGATGTCCTGCGCTCCGAGCTTGTTCTGCAGCCAGAGTCCCGCCGCTTCAGCCGACGGATGCCCATGCGCGGTCCGGTTCAGTTCGGGGCTCGAAATCAAATAGCCGCTTTGCGAGATCGCCCGCTGGAACAGTCCGCGCGCCTCCGGAGATGCCAGCAGGTAGAGGACGCTGAGCGCGCCCGCGGATTCGCCCGCGATCGTAACGCGTTCGGGGTCTCCGCCGAACGCGGCGATATTGGCCTTTATCCAGCGCAGTGCGGCGATCTGGTCGAGCAGGCCGTAATTGCCCGATATTCCGCGTTCGGATTCCGCGCTGAGTTCGGGATGCGCCAGATAGCCGAGCGGGCCGAGCCGGTAGTTTATCGAGACGTAGACCACACCCTTACGAGCCAGACTTTCTCCGTCGTACATGTCGAACCGCGAGCCGCCCGAAACCAGCGCACCGCCGTGGATCCACACGAAGACCGGCGCGTCGCGCGCCGCGACATCGCCCCAGATATTGAGGGTCAGACAATCCTCGCCCGCCGGGGCGGGATCGTCCGCATAGATCGAACTGGCGGAGGGGTTCGCCTCCAACTGGACGCAGGAATTGCCGAACTCGCCTGCATCCCTGATGCCGGACCACGGCGCTAGCTTCTCCGGCGGCTTCCAACGCCGAACGCCGACGGGTGACTTGGCGAAGGGAATACCCTTGAAACTGTGGATGTCGCCAGCAATCCTTCCCCGAAGCGCCCCGGCGGGTGCGGCCACCACGGGTTGGTCGTGGCCTGCGACGGACGGTTGCTCCGCCATCGACATGCACGAACTCGTCAGCAGACCTGCTGCGAACAGCGCAAAAATGGAACCTGGCGACCTCATGTGCTCGTATCTCCGGTGCGTAGCGTTGCTATTCGGAAAGTCCTCGCAGCCAGGAGCAATCCCGGCGGCGAGGACCCCCGGCTTCAAAACGCCAGACTCGTACGCACTCCGAAGGTTCGGGGCTGAAGCCGGGCGTAGCGACCATCGAGGAAAGCTTCGGGATGGACGTAGGTGATCGCGTCATTGTCGAAGACGTTCTCGACATAGGCCGTCACCGAAAAGTCGCGCGTGAATCGCACCCCCGCATAAAAATTGGCGAAGGTATAGGCTTCGGTCACGTCGTATTGCGGCGACTGGACTCCGGGTTGTCCGGGAACGTTGGGGAACAATCCCGGGTAGGATCCGACGTACGACACGCTTCCGGTGGCGAAGGCTTCTTCGGTGTCGCCTACGGGCACCGTGTAGGTTGCCGAAGCCGAGCCCGAGAATTTGGGGGCGGCAAGGCGGACGCCGTCGACGGCACCGGAAATGGCAGCCTCTTCGGCTGAAAGCGTATCGATCTTCGCGTCGATATATGCGCCGTTGGCAGACAGTCGGAGCTGGTCGGTCGGGCGGGCGATGAACTCGAGCTCGATACCCTTGCTGACGGCGCCGCCGATGTTGGTCGCGAACTGGATCGAATCCGAGACCCGGTTGGCCTGCACCTGGATATTGTTCCAGTCGATGTAGAACGCCGCGACGTTCGCGATCAGGCGACCGCTGAACAGCGAACTCTTGATGCCGACCTCGTAATTGGTGAGCTTGTCGGAGGATGCACCGGCGGGGATGATGATATCGGTCGGATCGACGGTACTCGCGAGGCCTGCTCGCGCGTTGACTACCGGCGGCCGAAACCCTGTCGAAACGGTTGCGTAGGTCGTCACGTCGTTGCTGGGCTTGAACGAGGCGCTGGCTTTCCAGCTCAGCTGACAGTCGCTGGCCTCGAGACCCACCTCCGGGGCGATGGGCGTAACGGTCAGCGCGAAGTTCCGCAGGCCAAAAATCGCCGCGGTCAGGTAATTGCTGTTGTAGCCCCCGCCGCGGGTGATCGTCTGCACCTCGGTGCCGCCATAACGGAGTCCGCCGGTCAGCCAGAAGCTATCGGAGAACCGGAATGTCGCCTCGCCGAAGACCGCCTTCTCTGTGATGTCGGTGTAATTGGCGAAGCGCTGGTAGTATTCGTCAGGCAGACCGGTAAGGTTGCGTTCCCTGAGAAATTCGAGCGACGATCGGTAATCGAAGGTTACGTCGCGCCGCTTGTCGAAATAGAATGCGCCCACGATCCAGTCGAAGGGGCCGTCGTTCGGAGCCGATGCGAGGCGGGTTTCCTGCACGAAGATCGTATCGTAACCGACCGCGTCCAATGCGAAGGGGAGGGTCTGGTTGAAGGTGCCAGCCAGATCGACGATGAAGGCACCGTTGATATCCGCAAAAGTGCTGGAGCTGGTGAGCTCGGCGAAGCCCATGTCCCAGACCACAGTGGCGTTGAGATTGCTCAATTCACTCTGGAAGAGGTCGGGCCGGTCGGTCCTGCGGACGAACGTGCCCAGATCGGGGTTGGTCAGGCCGGAATCGGCGGGCTTGCTGTATTCGTAGTTCCCCGTAATCCTTACCGAGAAATTGGACGCCGGTTCGACCATGAACGACGCTCGTACGCCGTAATTGCTCAACGAGTTGGCGTCGTCGATGCCAGTGCCGATATTGTCGACCCAGCCGTCCTCGTTCTTGTAGAAACCGACCAGCCGCAGAGCGGCCTCGTCTCGCTTGATCGGCAGGTTGACCATCGCATTGTAGCGCTGCCGGATTCCGCCATTCTCGGTGTAGCCAAGATCGACGAGCGCGGATGCCTCGAATTCGTTCGGGTCGGCCGCATTGGTGATGATGCGCATTGCGCCGGCCAGCGAGCCCGATCCGAACAGCGTGCCCTGCGGACCGCGCAGGAATTCGACGCGCTGGACGTCGTAGAGGTTGGGATCGAGGATCGTCGAATTGCCGTTCGCCGAGATCGGCAGTTCGTCGATGTAGATTGCGACCGGAGCTTGCAGACCGGCGCTGTAGCCGTTGGTCGAAATCCCTCGCGCGGTGAAATTGTTGAAGTTCTGGGTGGGTCGGTTGAGGACCACTCCGGGCGTTTCACGTGCTAGCCGTTCGTACCCGACGATACCCTTGGCGGTCAGCTCCTCCTGCTGGAAGACGCTGACGCTGAGCGGGACGTCCTGAACATCGGCTTCGCGGCGGGTTGCGGTGACGATGATGACATCATTGCGGTCGTCGCCGGCGGGAGAAATCTCGCCGATCGTGTCGGCTTCGGTGTCGGGGGCGTCCGCTTCCTGGGCGTAGGACGGGCTGGCCGCCAGCACGATGGCAAACGCCGAAGCGGTCGCCGCAAAATGCGATCTCATGGTTCTCTCCCTGCTTTCATCACGGATTTTTCGGTTCCGCCTGCCCGCTTGCCTACCACCGTTCGCGCGGTTGTCAACATTCACTCTTGCGAGCGTGAATGATTTGAATTCAACTGTCTATCCTGCCGTCGCGCAAGCATCGCCCCGCCGACGGAACCTCTGCAATCGCTTGATTTCCGACGATCAGACGCGGCTTGCGGTTATTCACGTTTTGGATAATGTTCGACCCAGCCCGCCCGCATGCGCGCAGCGGTTGAGCGAGCAAGTCATGCGGGATCGAATGCGATGTCCGCATTCGCTCGCATCGGGAACTACAGGAGTCCGTTCATTGGCATCGAAGAAGAGCAAGCCGGCCAAAGCGCAAACCAAGGCGGAGCGCCGGGCCGAAACCACCGAGCAAATGCTCGATGCTGCGGAGATGCTGTTTTCCCGCCGCGGCTTTCACGGTGTTGCCCTCAAGGACGTCTCGACCGAGATCGGCGTGCATCACACTTTGGTGAACTATTACTTCGGCGACAAACAGACCCTGTTCGACGAGGTTTTCGCCCGCCGTGCCATCGAAGCGAACCGGGTTCGCATGGAGGCGCTGGAGAAGTACGATGAGGAAGCGGGCGAAAATGTGACGGTCGAAGGCGCTTTGCGCGCGTTTCTGGATACCAACCTCGATCTATACGAAGGCGGTCCAGGCTGGCGCCATGCCGGAACGATGGCTGCCCTGGTTGCCAGCACTCCGGAATGGGGCGCGGAGATGTTCGACAAATGGTTCGACCCGGTCGTCCTGAGACTGACGGGTCTTCTGGAGCGCGCGATGCCGGAATGCGACCGGGCCGAGATATTCTGGGGGTTTCATTTCGTATCGGGTGCGCTCATGCTTACCCTCGCTCGCACGGGACGGATCGACAAGCTGTCCGACGGCCTTTGCAAATCGGACGATTTCGAGGCAATCAAGGACAGATTGGCCCGGTTCATGGCTGCAGGTTTTTACGAGATCTGCAGACCGCAGCATAGCTGAGCGTGTGGCTATCGAGAGCAAGCCCCCATGGGGCGACTACCGTGGAGGCGCGCCGGGCGTAGATGCTCTGTGGGCTTGCGGATCGCAGAATATCGTCGTCCAACTCGCCGACAGCTTCCGCAAACGATAGCGCGAAGCAAACGGGCATCATCGCGCGAGGCGGATCAACTCGGGCGAGCGTTGCAGTAGCCGAAGGGACGGGCCGGCTTGCGAGGACGAATCCTGTAGCCGCTCCTGGCCGCTATTCCTTACCAGCCATCGCCTTTGCTTTGACCGGACCGCTCGATTTATAGAAAGAGATTGCAGAGTGAGTGGCGAGAATGTCCGCTTCAGTCTCTGACAGCATCGCGCTGCGAACCAGCACCATCGCACTCAACTTTTCGACCAGGAGCGCGCCCCGCGCTTCCGACACCCGCAGCAGCGCTTCCAGCGACTGTTCTTCCGGGCGACTCGCGATCGCGATGCGATCGGGACAGAGCCCCAGCTGGGAAACCAGACCGAGAACGCGCAGCGGCATCTCCAGACCCCGTGCCCCGCGGACCTCGAGCAGCCTGACCTTTTCTGCTTGCGACATGCCTCACCGCCGACCGGTCAGGCCGCCAGAGCGGTACCTTGTCGCACCCGCTCCCGGGCCAGACCGTCGGCGGCCAGGTTCGGCGCGACGTCGAGCTGGTCTGCGCGAGCCAGCACCCGCGCGAGTCGCTCCGCCGTTCCGTCGACGCGGCGGACCACTTCGGCTTCATCCCAGCCAAGATGTTCGGCCGCCACATTGATGATGCCGCCGGCGTTGACCACGCAGTCGGGGGCGTAGAGGATGCCGCGCTCGGCGAGGCGGACTCCGTCCTGCTCCGACACTAGCTGGTTGTTGGCGGCGCCGCAGACGATCTTTGCCCTCACCCTTGCCGTGCTGGCTTCGCCGAACACACCCCCCAGCGCACAGGGCGCGAGGATGTCTGCCTTGATGCTGCAGAAATCGCTTGTGGCTGCCACTTCTGCGCCCGTTTGAGTGGCTAGGGCAGCCAGTCGCTCGGAATTGGTATCGGCCAGGATCAGCTTCGCACCGCGCGCATGGAGCAGGCGTGCCAGCGCACCCCCAACGTTGCCCACGCCCTGGATCGCGACAGTGCAATCCGCCAACGGGCGCCCCAGATGCTCCAGCGCAAGATATCTCATCGCCCCGAACACGCCCCGCGCCGTCCAGGGTGAGGGATCTCCGCCGGGCCGACCGGGCACCTGCGCGAGCCCCGCCACATGCTTGGTCTCGGACGAAATGGCTTCCATGTCTGTCACGCAAGTACCGACATCCTCGGCGGTCAGATAGCGCCCGCGCAGCTTCTCCACCTCGCGGCCGAAAGCGCGAAACAGTTTCTCCCGGTCGTACTGCCCCTCGGGGACCCGCAACACAGCCTTGCCTCCGCCCAACGGGAGCTCGGCGAGCGCGTTCTTGTAGGTCATCCCGCGCGCCAGCCGCGCTGCATCGACCGTCATCTCCTCGCGCGAGGGATAGTGCCAGAAGCGACAGCCGCCTGCACCCGGCCCGAGCGCCGTCGAATGCAGGGCGATTACGCCATCCAGTCCCGCCTCTTCGTCGCGGAGTACGAAGTACTCGGTATCCAGTTCATCCCGCGTATGATTTTTCATCGAAACCCTCCTGATTGGCTTGCGGGCATTATCGATCCCGGCAGCAGGAAAGTCCTGTCTCATTTTGATGGATTGGCTAAGGTTTGCGGTTATGCTTACCAGAATCAGCTTCCTAGGAGACCATTTTGACCCCGCTCGACGATTACGAGAAGAAAATTCTCCGCGAGCTCCAGCGCAACGCCAAACAAACCACGGCAGAGATCGCCGAGAAGGTCGGGCTTTCGCCCTCGCCCTGCTGGCGCCGGATATCGCGGATGGAGCGCGACGGGGTAATCCTGGGTCATGTGGCGCTCGTCGATCGGCGCGCGGTGGGGTTGAATGCACATATTTTCGCGCAGGTGAAGCTCAACGCCCACGGGCGCGCCAATCTCGACGAGTTCAGCGCGGCGATCGGTGCCTTCCCCGAGGTTCTCGATGCCTATGTGCTCATGGGCACGACCGACTTCATGCTGCGCATCGTCGCCGAAGATATCGACGCCTATGAGCGGTTCTTCTTCGACAGCCTCAGCAAGCTGCCAGGGGTTCAGGAGATCAACTCGACTGTCGCGCTGTCGCAGATCAAGTCGAGCAACGAACTGCCGATATGATCCGCGTGCCGCGAGCGGTTCCCGGCCCGGGCAAGCTTACAGTTCGCGAGCCGCTTCCGCCGCACGCATCAGCCGGAGGACATTGCCGCTGGTCATCTTCTCGATGTCTCGGCGGCTGTAGCCCGCCTGGAGCAGGCGTTGAGTCACTACCGGCAATGCCGTGATGTCTTCCAGGCCCTGGATCCCTCCGCCGCCGTCCCAGTCGGCACCGAAGCAGACGTGATCCACTCCGGCTCCCTCGATCAGCTGCAAGAGAGCATCCATATATTGCTCGAAGCTGGTGGCCCACATCGGCTCGGTCTTGTCGAGCGCGCGCCATTGGCGGCTCAGCTCCTGCTGTTCCGCGACTGAGAGATCGGCGATGCCTTCGTAGCGACCGAACAGGAGCCCGCGCTCTTCGGTCATCTTCATGGTGCTGAGGAACACGGTCGACATGCACATGGCGCCCCCGCTTTCCGCAAGGCGCCGGATTCGCGCGTCGTCGAGATTGCGCGGGTGATCGAACGCCGCCCTTGGCGAGCTGTGCGACAGCACCAGCGGGGTCTTGGACAAAGCGACCATCTCGTCGAAAGCCGCATCCGAAGAGTGGCTGGCATCGATCACCATGCCGAGGCGGTTCATTTCCGCTACCCAGGCGCGGCCGAGCGGGCTCAGCCCGTTCCATCTGGCCTCGCCGCCCGCGGCATCGGCGAACTGGTTGGTGCCGGAATGGACCGGACCTGCCATGCGAACCCCGCGATCGTAGAATTCGCGCAGCAGCGACAGGTCTTCGCCAAGCGGATAGCTGTTCTCGATCGCCTTGAGCGCGATCAGCTTGTCTGCAGCCGCCAGGGCCTCGACTTCGTCGGCGCTCCGCGCGAACCGAATCATCTCCGGATGGCCACCGATTTCGCGATCGATCGCATCGGAACGCTCGCGCGCGAAAGCCAGTGCCTCGCGATAGCCGGCAGGGGTCAATGCTCCCTGCTCGGTGTAGATGACGAAGAACCCGCCATCGAGATGCCCCTCGGCCATCCGCCCCAGATCGACCTGGGCAATTTCGCTCGCGACGTCATGGCGCGCGGAAAAATCCCAGCCGGCGCGACCGAAATTGATCGGCGTGTCGAGATGGGTGTCGAGCACCAGCAGGTCGCGGTGAAGCCCGGCAATATCCGCAGGACCCTGCGTCACTGTAGGAGCACAGCCACTCAGGCCGAGCGTCGCGATGCATGCGGCGGCGATAGTTCTCATTCCGTTTCTCCGACCGGCGCCAGATCGAGATCCCGATAATCCCAGCTGAAATCCGCGATCGGGCTGACCGCCTTCATCGATACTTTCGCTACCGCACCATCGGCATCCAGCGCGAAGGTGACGAAGGCCGGTTCGATCGCGGAATCCTCGAAGACCGTCTTGAAGGTATCATACTGCCAATGCTCGAGCCGGCCAGCCATTCGCGGGGTGGTGGTGAAGTCGATTGTCAGCCCCTGCTGATCTTCGCCGATCACCACATCGCCGTACCAGGCATCGCGATAGCGTCCGGCATAGCGTGACGGGTCGAGCGAAGGTCCGACATCGACCGGCGTCGCCCCGGCCTGCTCGAGGAACTGCCTCCCGCCCTCCAGCCGTTCTTCGAACCAGTCCTGCCATTTCGTCGTCCAGTCGAAATCGGGTTCGTCAAGGTAGTGATCGAGCAGGTCGTAGGTCAGACCGAGCAGCATGCCGCTTTCTTCGGAGTTCAGCATGATCGCGAAGCCGACATCGAGATCGGGGATCATAACCACCCGGGTGATCGAGCCGAACACGCCGCCACCGTGCGAAATGATCCGGTGGCCGCGATAGTCCTGGACCTGCCAGCCCAGGGCGTAGGACCGATAGGTGGGTTCGGCCGGCTTCAACTGCTCCGGTAGCGTCTGGTTCGGCATCGCCGTAACGGGCGCCCACATTTCACGGGCCTGCTCTTCGCTGAAGAGCCTTCCGCCCCCGGGCAACGCGCCATGCGCCAGCTGGATTTTCAACCAGGCCGCCATGTCCTCCGCGCTAAGAGCGAGGCCGCCCGCCGGGGCTGCGCTGCGGCCCAGTTCATCGCGTTCGTCGAGCACCTGCTGATCGCCGAGCCCGCGCAAGGGACCGTTCAGGCGCGCGTGGGGGTACGAACGGTTGGGGATGCGAAAGCGGTTCTCGCTCTCGCTGGTCGCATTGTCCATTCCGCCGGCGCGCAGCACGCGTTCGCGAATGAAATCCTCCCAGCTCTGCCCGGTCACTTCCTCGATAAGCTGCCCCGCCACAGCGTAGAGAATGTTGTCATAGGCATAAGCTGCGCGGAAGCTGGTTTTGGGCTTCAGATACGCGACGCGCTCGACGGTTTCCCGGCGCGTGAGACTGCTTCTGGGGACGAACAGCAGATCGCCCTGACCCAGACCCAACCCGCTGCGGTGAACCAGCAGATCGCGGATCGTGATTTCGCGCGTGACCCAGGGGTCGTACATGCGGAACCACGGCATATGGTCGATAACCGGATCGTCCCACCCGATCTTGCCCTCGTCGACGAGAATAGCGAGCGCCGCTGCGGTCTTGGCCTTTCCGGTCGAACCGGTCTGGAACAGCGTCTCGCTGTCCACCGGCGCGCTCTCGCCCAGCTTGCGCACGCCCCAGCCGCGGGCCAGCGTGGTCTCGCCCTGCTCGACGATCGCGATGGCGATGCCGGGTGCTCCGATCTCGTTGCGAAGCGTCTCGACCTCTTGCACAAAGCCCTCCGGAGGCTCGGCCCAGGCTGCAGCCGGAGAGACGAGAAGCGCAGCGGACGCGAGCAGATGGAGAGGTTTCATATCGAGGTTTCCGATCTTTGCAGGGAGCGGCGGGCGAGCAGGCGGTAGGAGGCGATAGCCAGCAGCGGAACGACATAGACGGCGAGGAACAGCCAGGCGAGGAACCGGTAACCGCTGGCGATCAGGTCAACGAGACCGATCTCGGCGGCGACGACCATGCAGCCGGTCAGGATGACGGCGCCGATCGCTGCCCGCGCCAAGGTCCCCAGTGAGGACCGACCGCGGGCCTCCCACGCGCCGGAGATGCGTTCGTTGACCGCGTGGATTGCGCCGACGCCGCTTTCGAGCAGAGCCGTGAAGATCATCAGCTGGAAGATCACCGCGAAGCCGGGAATGGCCATCTGGCGCAGAAGGAAGTCGGAGGGAAGCGTCTCGCTGCCGATCTCCGGGTAGAAGGCAACCATCGCCACGAAGAAAAGAATTGCCGGAAGCATCGTCAGCGGGCCCGCGATGACCCCGGCCACAAGCGCATCGCGCCGACTGGTCAGATGCCTCAGCACCGGCAGGATAATGACCGCGCCGACGATATTGTAGCTGGCATAGGTCAGCCCGCCTGCAAGCCAGCCGTCGAGCGGCGGAGGCGATTGGGAAAAGCCCTCGCCGATCCTGTCGCCGAACGTGGCCAGCGCGAGAATCAGGAACAGCGCATAGACAGTGTAGATCAGGAAGGAGGCGTAGCGGAACAAACGCTCGACCGCCGCGGTCCCGAAGGAGACAACCGCAAGGATGGTCACCGCCAGGAGGACCGATCCGACGACTGCGGGCCAGCCGAAAGTCGCCGCGCCGATCTCGCCCGCCGCAGCGCCGAACACCGCGATTATCAGCACCACGAAGATCAGATAGGCGATCTCGAACAGCACCCAGGCCGGGCCGAGCAACCCGCGGAAGAAGGATTTGTAATCATAGGCATGCATTTCGCGCGCCATCGCGAAGGTCACCGCGGCGACCAGGCTCCATATCGCTGTGGCGAAGAGCATCCCGGCCAATCCCCCCCAGGGGCCCGAGGGGATGAAATACTCGGCAAGTTCGCGACCCGTTGCATAGCCGCCGCCGATGATGACCGCCTTGAGCGCGAAGCCGGGCAAGAGGAAACGCTGAAACCAGCTGCTGCTTGCACGGGGATCGCTGTCGATCATGCGAGGCAGGCGTCCACGAGCGCCTCGAACGCCGGCCCGCCCCGAACCGGATCGGCGACCGGCATGCCGAGACGCGCGCTTTCATCCGCAAGGAGTTTCTCGGCGTCGCCATCGCTCAGGCTCGAGGTGTTGAGGCTGACGCCACCACAACGGATGGCCGGATTGGTCCGGCTCCCGAGGCGGATGGTCATCTCGACGACCTCCTCTATCGTCGGCAAATCGAATCCTTCCAGGCCGAGGATCGTCTTGCGCGTCGGGTCGTGGCAGACGACGAACACATCGGGTTGGCTGCCATGCAGCAGGCCGAGCGAGACGGCTGCGTAGGAGGGATTGAAGATCGAACCTTGCCCCTCGATCAGGTCCCAGTGCTGCGCCGGCGCATCGGGGCTCAATACCTCGGCCGCCCCCGCCTCGAAATCCGATACCACCGCATCCATCGGGATTCCGCCGCCGGCGATCATGATCCCGGTCTGCCCCGTCGCCCGGAAATCCGCATAGAGTCCTTTACCGGTAAAGGCGTGATATAGGGCCAGAGCGGTGTATTTCTTGCCCAGCGCGCAATCGGTACCGACGGTAAGCAGCCGCTTCCCGCTGCGTTTACGGCCGGTTCCGACCGGCAGGTCCGCGGGCGGAGTGCGAATGTCGATCAGGCGGCGATCGTTGCGCGTCGCGGCTTCCTTGAGGGCGGGCACGCTCGACAGGCGAACATGCAGGCCGCTGACGATATGCAGCCCTGCATCCATCGCGTCGACCAGCGCTTCGATCCAGCCTGCGCCAAGCACCCCGCCCTGATTGGCGACTCCGATAACGAGCGATTGAGCGCCAGCATCCCGGGCTTGGGCTGGCGTGATACGGGCAAGGCCGGTCGTTACCGTAGCCCCCGGCAGAGCCATTTCGCCCACGCATTGATCGGGGGCCCAATGGGCGAGGCCGAAGGCGGTCTTCGCGAAGCTGGCCTCGGTGGTGTCGCCGAGAAACAGCAGATAGGGTTGCGGCACGACCAGACTCTCGGAAACCAGCGGAAGAGGAGCGTTCATTATGGCTAGGTTCCGGTGCAAGCGGTAAAGGCGGGCGCAATCGACACACCCCTTTCGAAAGTGGGTCGATCGAGGGGCGCAAGCGATGACGAGATCGCGGAGATGTTGACGCCCTCTGTCGAGGGGGCGTCACTGCATCGGCTAACCGAATCCGCTTTCAACATCGCATCCCGTCCCCCGATTTGCCCATATCAGGACATAATGTCCTAATCAGAGAATTGTCAACCGGATCAAACCGATTACCAGCCCCAAATCCCGGCGGGGCAATGGATCAGGCCATCGCGATAGGCGACGCCCGGAGCGCGATCCTGCGCCAGGAAGGTCGGACCATCGAGATCGACCACGTCGCACAATTGCCCGAGCAGGTATGAGGGCGCCATCGAGAGGCTGGTGCCCATCATATTGCCGACCATGACCTCTAGCCCGAGCTTGCGCGCTTCGCGCGCGATGGCGAGACCTTCGGTAAGGCCCCCGCACTTGTCCAGTTTGATGTTCACCATGTCGAACCGGCCGACCAGCGAAGAGGTGTCGGCGAGCGTGACCGCGCTCTCGTCCGCAACGAAGGGGAGCGGGCGCTTGATGCCGTCCAGATCCTCTTCCGCCCCGCGTCGCAGCGGCTGTTCGAGCATTGCGATCCGCGTTTCGGCGAGCGCGGGCAGCAGATCGCGCAGGGACTCGATCGTATAGCCCTGATTGGCATCCACGCCGATCCACGCCGTGGGTCGCGCCGTCCGAACTGCGACGAGACGCGCGATATCGAGCTCCGGCTCGCCGGTCAGCTTCAGCTTGATCGGCGCGTCGGGATCGAGCGCGAGCGCCGCCTCGGCCATCGCCGTCGGCTCGCCCGCCCCCACGGTCAGGGCGGATGGCAGGGCCCGCGGCGGATCGAGCCCGGCAAGCTTCCACACTGGGCAGGCTTGCTGCCTGGCTTCGAGCTCCCAATAGGCGCAGTCGATCGCATTGCGCGCGCCACCGGGAGGCATCAGGTGCTGCAATTCCTCGCGACTGGCACCGGCCTCGATACCCCCCCGGGCGTCTTCGACCTCGGCCAACATGTGGTCGATATCGTCGCCGAGATAATAGACCCCGGCTCCCTCACCCCGCCCGGCGTGCTCGCCGTCGGACAATTCGGCGACCAACACGCGGGTCTCGGTAAAGACGTGACCGGAAATCCGGAACGGTTGGCGATAGGCAAACCGCTCGACGTTCAGACTGAGCTGCAATCGTGGCTTTGTGTTCATGGCTATCAATAGACCATGCTGAAGCCGTAGAGATTGTAGCCCAGCGTGACCCAGACTAGCACCGCCGCCGCGAGGACGAGCAGGATCGCCGCGATCCGCATCGTCCAGGCGCGCCGCTGCGTCCAGCTCAACCACAGATGCCAGATGGAGGCGATCAGCAAGCCGAAGGTCGCCACCGGGGTCAGCACGCGCAGCAGGTTGATGAGCCAGTCGAGCGGCCCACCGACGCTACCCAGATCGCTGGAGAAGGACAGGACCAGAGCGATCCATCCTGCGAACGCCAAGAGCGTGAGCCAGGCGAAGCCGCGCGACACTCGCCAGGCAGTCAAAGCCTTGCCATCCAGAACGAAGGTCGCCCCGAAACGGCGGCGTACCAGCGCCCGCACGGGCCAGGCGATCGCCGCGAGCAGCACCAGCGCCAGCGATGCCAGCAATGCAGGCATCAGCCAGGCGGGGTTGTAGGCGGCGGGGGCGGGCTCGAGCACCATGAAGGGCGAGACCGCATCGAGGCTGACCCTGACGACTTGGCCATCC
>JAHJPT010000350.1 GCA_018819685.1 Alphaproteobacteria bacterium | reverse complement strand
TGCTCGATGCTGATCGCCGGCGACAGCCCATCGATGTGCTCGACATCGGGCTTCTGCATCATCTCGAGGAACTGCCGCGCATAGGCGCTCAGGCTCTCGACATAGCGCCGCTGCCCCTCGGCATAGATGGTGTCGAAGGCGAGGCTCGACTTGCCCGAGCCCGAAAGCCCGGTGATCACGATCAGCGCATCGCGCGGCAGGTCGATATCGATGCCCTTGAGGTTATGCTCGCGCGCACCGCGCACGGAAATCTGAGTGAGAGCCATGCGGCGCGTGTTCCTGTTGTGTTCGATTTTGTCAAGCGTGGTGCCGGCAGCGGCGGCGCCCGTTTCCCCGGTCAGATGGGGACGAGCGCAACGGCACGCAACAGCGCGTTCCGGCTCGCAGGGTCCACCCGTTCGCAACAGGTGCCGGTTCCGCAGGCTCAGAGCAGCGGCGTGCGGGTCGTCGCGGGGAGCTGGAGCCCAGCCTGCTGGGCGACGATATCGATCCACTGGCCGACCTGCTTGATCTCCTCCTCGACCAGCGGGCTGTGCGCGCGTTCGTTATCCTTCGCCGCGGTCGCATTGAAGTCGCCGCCGCGCTTGGAATGGCTCGCGAACACCCGACCCTTGGCGATTTCTGCAGCGCGCCCCGTATCGAGCGGCAGGTCGAACAGCTCTGCCACCGCTGTCAGCGTCTCGGCCCGCCGCGCGTTGAACGCGTCGCCATCGAGCGTGCGCAAGCGCCCCGGATAGCGATCGAGCAGCATGGCGAAATAGCGCTGGTTGAGGAACCACGCGAGCCCCGCCGCCTGGAGATCGGTCATCGCGAACTGCTCGCGCGCATCCATCCCCAGATCCATCCCGGCATAGCCCATCGTCTCGAGATAGAGCTGCCGGCCCCAGCGGCGGCCCATCATCCCCTTGCGCACCACCGCGGCGAGGAAAGCGGGCAGCGGATTGGTCATCAGCACCGCCTTCGCATCGGGGCACGCGTCGAGCAGCGCGGGGATCAGCCGGTTGGCGTGGTTGGTCGGCTTGACTACCACCGCCGCCTCGCCTTCCCCGTCGCCGCTCCCGTGGCGGCGCGCCAGCAGATCGAGCATCGGTTTAACCAGCGGGCGACCCGCGTCGCCCATATTCGTCAGGCTGACCAGAATGCCCGGCTCGCTCAGCCCGGCGGCAGTGCCAGGAATATCGAGCGCGCGCACCAGCAGCGTCGAACGGCAGAAGGCGGTGTGAAAGATGAAATGCAGCGGGCCGGGGTCGGGCTGCTCCGCGCCGAGCGCATCGAGCGCATCGAGCGGGAGGAAGGCTTCGTCGGCAGGGGTCGCAGGGGTGCGCTCGGCGAGGAATTGGGGTCCGGACAGATCGCCGCGGGGGATGTGCAGGAATTGCAGTGTCCCGGCGGCGGGATCGATCCGGTGCGGCAGCCATTCGGGGTCGCGGGCAAGCGTGGAGAGGTCGGTCATGCTCCCCCTTAGCCAGGCTTCCGGGCGCAGACCAAGCCCTGCTGGCCGGCGAGCTATCCGGCACCCGAAAAGAGCCGGTTCGGGTCGCAGACCGCCCCTCAGGACGGACGAGTTGAGGACCGATGGCGGGGTTGAGCCGTTCTCTAGGTAACCACGGGGGCTTTTCGCCTGTCCGACCCGCCCTACTCCCCACGAATGGGCCCAGAGAAGGGAGCCCAACGAAGCGGGACCCGGGAAAATCGGACGCAAAGCCCGCCCCAAGCAGCAACGCCGGAGCATACGCCACCCATGTCCAACCCCAACCCCCAGAGCGTCGAGAACCCCAGGAGCGTCGAGAACCCCATTAGCGCCGGGAATGCCGACGCCAGAACTTACCGACCTTCGCCCTTGCAGGCCGATTCCAAGCCGTCGTCGGGCCGTTCCCCCGCATCATCGGCGTCATCGGCTACATCGCCGGCGTCGACGTCGGGGGCGCGAGAGCGCGTGCGGCGGCTGCTGCAGGATCTCGATACCCCGCTCGGCGCATCGCCCGACCGGAACTCGGCCAAAGCCCGCGATGAAGGCCGCGATGATGGCGATCTGCGGCGCGCGCGCCGCGCCGCGCGCAAGGTATTCCGGGTCAACCCCTCGCGCTCGGCGCGCCAGCGGGCCACCGCCATGCTCACCGCCGGCGCGGTCGGGCTTGCGGCCTTCACCGGGCCATCGGCCTTGCGCACGGGTTCCGACGACGCCGAAACCGGCTTCGTGATGGAACCCGAGGACCCCACCCAGACCCGCGTGCACGCCAGCCGGATCTCGACCAGCGACCAGTTCAAGCAGGCGCTGATCGAGGAAGAGGGCGTCCGCCAGGTGGTCTATCGCGATGTCGCGGGCTATCCCACGGTCGGCATCGGCCATCTGATCGAGCCGCACGACAATCTGCGCGTCGGCGACCGGGTGAGCAAGCAGCAAGTGCTGCGTTTTCTCGATGCCGATCTCGCCGAGGCGGAAGGCCACGTCCGCGATCTGGTGGGCGGTCTGCCGCTGTTCCAGCACGAGTTCGATGCGCTGGTCGATCTGGTCTACAATGTCGGGCCCGGCAATGTCTCGGCTTCCGAAAGCCCGCGGCTCAACGCGGCGATCGATGCCGGCGATTACGACCGGATCGCTTCCGAACTCGACTACACCCATGCCGCGGGACGCGTGGCGCGCGGGCTGGAATTCCGCAGCGAGCGGCGCGCCTCGATCTTTCTCGACGCGGTCTATGACGATCCGCGCGAGATCCGCTCTACGCGCACCGATGTGTGACGGGTGGATGTGTGATAGGATGCCGCGATGGCGCAACGCTTCTTCATCGCCATCCGTCCACCGGGCGAGATCCGCGATTCTCTGATCGACCGGATGGAAGCGCTCGACGGGGCGCGCTGGCAGGACGACGACCAGCTCCACCTCACGCTGCGCTTCGTGGGCGAAGCCGATCCGCGGCAGGTGGACGATCTGATGGCGGCGCTGCAGTCGGTGTCGGCCCCGCCCTTCGCGCTGGCGATCGCGGGCGTCGGGCACTTCGAACGCAAGGGCGTGCCGCACACGCTGTGGGCGGGGGTGACGCAATCGGAACGCCTCGCGGTGCTGCGCAACCGTGTCGAGCGGGCCTGCCGCCGGGCGGGGTTTCCCGCCGAGACACGCAAGTTCGCCCCGCACATCACCATCGCCCGGCTCAACCGCTCGACCGCGCCACCCGAGGAATGGCTGGCGCGCCACGCCGATCTGGCTTCGGAGCCCTGGCCGGTGGATTCCTTCGTGCTGTACGAAAGCCGGCTGGATCCCGGAGGATCGACCTACGAACCCGTAATGCGCTACAGATTTGCCTGATATGACCCGACCGATCTCTCTTTCGCCGTTGCTCGCCACCATGCTGGCACTGGGCAGTTTCGGCTGTTCGGCAGCACCCGAAGAGGACCAGTCCCTTGCCGCCGTTGCCAGCGCCGAAACCCGGGAACGGCGCGGGCTGGAGGAAGCGATGGCGACCGCTCCCGACGATTGCCTGCTGATGGTGTGGTCGAACCAGCAGGAGCGCGACATCGAGTTCGACCGCGCGCATGATCTGGTCGATGGCGGCGCGATTTCCTGCGCCACCGGGACCAGCCCGAGCCAGTTCCAGGCGGCGATCGAGGCGCTGCGCGCAGCCGCCCGTTCGGGCGACAGCCGCCGCGTGCTGGCCGAGGTCGGGATCCCGCTGCTCTATATCGATCGCGCGGGGCAAAGCGTCGAACTCGACGAGGCGCGCGCGGCGGCGCTGGCCGACGAGGTCTTCGACGCCGAGCTGATGCGCACGCTCGAACGGCTCGACCTTGCAGACATGACCGTGGTTCCCGAGCGCGGCGGGTTCTTCGAACTGGGTTCGCTGTGGCTGGTGGTCGATCAGGAGGGCGGTCGCCCGCGGCTGGTCACCGTCAACCGGCAGGCGCTCGCCGAGGCGGCGGATGCGGCGAGGAGCGCGGCGCAGGACCGCCAAGGCGAGCTGGTCCCCGGCGGCTAAGGGTCCGCAGGACGCGGCGATCCGCGCCAGCCCCTTGCATTCGCTGGCAATCCCCTGTTCAAGCGCGCCAGCCTATACGTTTTTTATCCATGGGCGCGCTCGCGCCTCGACATGCGAAACGAACCGGAGATATCTATGAAGGCCCAGATTATGGCCACGACCGCCGCCGCTGCCCTGCTGGCCGGCTGCACCACCACCCAGACCGACGGCGCGATGGATCGTCCCCTCCCCGGGACCGAGACCGCCGCCGATGTCGCAATCCCGCAAGGCACCGGCTATTTCGCCGCCGACAGCACGCTGCCGTTCCTGACCCCTGATTTCAGCAAGATTTCCGAGGCCGACTACCTCCCCGCCTTCGAGCAGGGCATGGCGATCCAGAAGGCCGAGGTCGAGGCGATCGTCGCCAACCCGGCCGCGCCGACCTTCGCCAACACGATCGTCGCGCTGGAGAAATCGGGCCGGATGCTCGACCGCGTCGGCAATGTGTTCTTCGCACTGACGGGCTCCAACACCACCGATCGGCTCGACGCAATCAACACCGAGATCAGCCCGGTGCTGTCGGCGCATTACGATTCGATCACGCTCAACCCCGCGCTGTTCCAGCGCGTGAAGGCGGTCTACGACAACCGCGCCGCGATGGCGATGACCCCCGAGGACGCGACGCTGCTCGAGAACACCTACGAGGGCATGGTCCACGCCGGTGCGATGCTGACCGACGCCCAGCGCGAGCAGGTCAAGGCGATCAACACCCAGCTGTCGACGATCACCACCGAACTGGGCCAGAAGGTGCGTTCGGCGATGACCGACCAGCCGCTGGTGGTCGACACCCGCGAGGAACTGGCGGGCCTTTCGGATGCCGATATCCAGGCCGCCGCCGATCTTGCGACCGAGAAGGGCTATCCGGGCAAGTTCGCGATCGCGCTGCAGAACACCACCCAGCAGCCGGTGCTCCCCAGCCTCGAAAACCGGGCGGTGCGCGAGAAGCTGTTCAAGCTCAGCTATCACCGCGCCGATGGCCAGCTCGCGGTCGATACGCGGCCGCTGATCGCCGAGATCGCCGCGCTGCGCGCCGAGAAGGCCGCCCTGTTCGGCGCGCCCGACTGGGCGACCTATGCGATGTGGGACCGGATGGCCGAGAACCCCGAGACCGCGCTGGGCTTCATGGGCCAGATGGTCCCTGCGCTCGCCGCGACCCAGCGCCGCGAGGCCGCGCTGCTCAACGAGGTGATCGAAGCCAGCGGCGAGAATTTCGAGGTCCAGCCGTGGGACTGGTATCGCTACGCCAACATGGTCAAGGCGGAGCGCTACGACCTCGATGAAGACGCGGTGATGGAATATTTCCAGCTCGAGCCCGTGCTCGAGGACGGTATCTTCTACATGGCGGAGAAGCTCTACGGTCTGACCTTCGAGCGACGCACGGACCTGCCGGTCTATCACCCCGATGTGTGGACCTACACCGTGTTCGACCGCGACGGTTCGGAGCTGGGGCTGTTCTATTTCGACCCGTTCCAGCGCCCCTCCAAGCGCGGCGGCGCATGGATGAGCAATTTCGTCGAGCAGAGCGATCTGTGGGGCACCAAGCCGGTGATCTACAATGTGCTCAACATTCCCAAGGCCGCCGAGGGCGAACCGCAGCTGGTCAGCTTCGACTGGGTCAACACCGCGTTCCACGAGTTCGGCCACGCGCTCCACGGCTTCTTCGCCGACCAGCGCTACGAGAGCCTGTCGGGCACCGCCACGGCGCGCGACTTCGTCGAATATCCCAGCCAGGTCCACGAGATGTGGGCGACCTATCCCGAAGTGCTGGCGAACTACGCCAAGCATTACGAGACCGGCGAGACCATCCCGCCCGAAATGATCGCCAAGATCGAGGCCGCGGCCAAGTTCAACCAGGGCTATGATTTCGGCGAAGTGGTGGCCGCGGCGCTGCTCGACATGAAGTGGCACGCACTCACCCCGACACAGGCGCGGGCGATCGACACCCCTGCCAAGGTCGATGCCTTCGAACGCCAGGCGCTGACCGAACTGGGGCTCGAGGTCGATCTGGTGCCGCCGCGCTATCGCAGCACCTATTTCAACCACATCTTCAGCTCGCCCGCCGGCTACAGCGCGGGCTATTACAGCTATCTGTGGACCGAGATGCTCGATCGCGACAGCCGCAAGTGGTTCCGCGAGAACGGCGGGCTGACCCGCGCCAATGGCGATCACTATCGCGCCACCGTGCTCAGCCGCGGCGGGACGATGGATTATTTCGACATGTTCGAGAATTTCGCCGGTCGCCAGCCGAACATCGCCCCGATGCTCGAGGCGCGCGGGCTGATGCCGGGCGACGAGGCGGCGGACAGCGAAGTGGCCGACGACGGCCCGGCGCAGGTCGGCGATGCGGGCACGGGTCCGATCAGGGACTGAGCCTTCGCCAGATGCAAAACCAGGGGTCGGACCGCGAGGTCCGGCCCCTTTTCGTGCGCGCGGTCAGCGGGTGACGAGCGCCCGGCGCCCCGGCTCGCCGATCCACTCGACCGCGACATCCCAGACGCGCGCGATGACTTCCGCGGCGAGCGCCTCTTCAGGAGCGCCGTCGGCGGCGATGCTCCCGCCGCCGAGCACCACCACCCGGTCGGCATGGTTCATCGCCAGCGCGAGATCGTGGAGCACCAGCACCACCCCTGCTCCCGGCCCCGCCCCTGCCTCGGCTGCGCAGCGCAGATAACGCAGCAGCGCATGCTGGTGCGCAAGATCGAGCGCGGCGAGCGGTTCGTCGGCGAGGATCCACTCGGGGGTTCCCGCGAGTACCCGCGCGAGCAGCACACGGGCGGTCTCGCCGCCCGAGAGCGAGAGCGCGCGGCGTTCGGGGAAAGCACCGAGATCGAGCGCGGCGATAGCGGCATCGACCGGGGCAGCGAGGCGGTCGCCATGCGGCATCC
>JAHJPT010000349.1 GCA_018819685.1 Alphaproteobacteria bacterium | reverse complement strand
CTCTTCCTTGTCCATCCCGTAGGCGAGAGCCGCTGCGGTCGGCTCGTTGATGATGCGCAGCACTTCCAGGCCCGCGATCTGGCCAGCGTCCTTGGTCGCCTGACGCTGGGCGTCGTTAAAATAGGCAGGCACGGTGATGACCGCCTGGGTGACGGTTTCGCCGAGATAGCTCTCGGCGGTTTCCTTCATCTTCTGAAGAATGAAGGCCGAGACCTGGCTGGGGGAATAGTCCTCGCCGCCCGCCTCGACCCAGGCATCGCCGTTCTTGCCCTTGACGATGTCGTAGGGAACCAGATCCATGTCCTTCTTGGTCATGGGATCGTCGAAGCGACGCCCTATGAGGCGCTTGATCGCGAACAACGTGTTGTCGGGATTGGTGACCGCCTGGCGCTTGGCCGGCTGGCCGATCAGGCGCTCTCCGTCCTTGGTGAAGGCGACGATCGACGGCGTGGTGCGCGCGCCTTCGGAATTCTCGATGACCTTGGGTTTGCCCCCGTCCATAACCGCCACGCAGCTATTGGTGGTGCCGAGGTCGATACCGATAACTTTGCTCATGGATTCCCCATCTGCTTCTAGTGATTGGACGCCGCTCGGTCGGTTCCCCATGACAGGCGGAACCTTTCGGCAGCTCTGTTGCCCCGAGGATATAGGTGCGCATTTTCTTGGCACAAGGGACGCGCTGGGTTAGAAAATGCACGATTGTCTGGAGGGAAATTCCAATGCTGAAGCCTGTTTACGCCGCCTTGCTGCTCGCCGGAACCGGGCTCGGGCTCGCCGCCTGTTCCGACAGTGCGGAGACACCGAGCGAGATCGCGCCAGAAGGGATCGCCGGCCTGGAGATCACCAATGCGCGGATGATGCTGCCCCCGGTGGCCGGCAATCCGGCGGCGGTCTATTTCGATATCGCCTATGACGGCGAACGCAATCTGGCGCTGCGCAGCGCCGACGTCGCCGGGGCGGAGCGCGCCGTCATGCACGACATGATGGAATATGATTTCGAGATGACGATGGGCGAGATGCCGCCGCTGATGCTGCAGCCGGGCGACCGGGTGAGCTTCGAACCGGGCGGCAAGCATGTCATGGCTTTCGACCTTTCGCCCGAACTCGCGGCGGGCGGCACCACCGAGGTCACGCTGATCGCCGCCGGCGGCGACAAGCACAGCTTCGCGGTGCCGATCCAGGCGGCTGGTGACGAACGCTGACGGCAGGTGACGACGTGTCGCCCTGCCCGACAGGGGGCGAGCGGGGGCTGACTGCGGGCGAAATTCGCATCGCCCGATCCGTCTTCGGCAATGCGCTGGATTGCAGCACGGTGACGCTGCGGCGGCGCAAATGGTTTCCGTTTCAACCCCGCGCGGTCACGATGGCGCCGCGCGGGCATTTGCATTTCCACCCGCAGGGCAGCAGCTATTGCGACGATTTTGCGCGCGAAAGCGTGATCCGTCAGGGCCTGCTGGTCCATGAGCTGACCCATGTCTGGCAGACCCAGACCCTCGGCGACTGGTACCTGGTCACCCATCGAATGCCCTGGGCGCGCTACGACTACAGCCTCAAGCCGGGCTGGAAGCTCGAGCGCTACGGGATCGAGCAGCAGGCCGAGATCGTCAAACACGCCTTCTGGCTGCGCAACGGCGTCAAACTCGCCGGAGTTGCCGACGCGGCGGCCTATGATCTGCTGGTGCGGTTCGATGGTGCCGGCTAGCTGCGGCTGCGGCTTCCAGACGCAAGAAGGCGCCAGCCGGCAGATGCCGGACGAGGCCCTCACATCTTGCGAGCGGCAGGCCTAGCGCGGATCGACCGGATAACCGCGGGTGCCGAAGCAATCGTCGTCGAGATAGCCGTCTTCGCCATAGCCGTCGCAGCCATCGTTCTTGTCGACGAAATAGCCGCCCAGGCCACCGGCTGCTCCGCCAGCGAGGGCGTAGCGGACGATATCGCCGCCGGTGAGCGCGGCCAGTCCGGCACCGGCAGCGGCGCCGATCCCGGCACCTTCGGCGGCGTAGTTCTCGGCGCAGGCGCCAAGGCTCATCGTCGACATGGCGAGCGCGGGGACGAGCAGCAGTTTGGTCTTCATGGTTGTTCTCTCCGTTTGAACCCTGATGGTTAGGTTACGGACGGAGCGCTGGTGGGTTCCGTAGGAGCTGCGAAGAGCCCTATAATCGCGCCAAATCGGGTAGATTTTCCTTGTCCAACGTGGCGGAGCGGTCGGGCAAGGGATACTTCAGCCCAGTCGCGCAATTGAACAGCACCGCCTTTTCTCCGGCTTCGACCCAGCCCTGCGCCACGGCTTCGCGCCAGGCTGCCAGCGTCGCGCCGCCTTCGGGACACAGCAGCACCCCATCCTGCAACGCGCTCTCGGCGGTGGCACGCTGCAGCGCCTCTTCCTCTACCGCAATCGCCCGACCTCCGCTTTCGCGAACCGCGCGCAGGATCAGGAAATCGCCGACGGCCTTGGGGACGCGGATCCCGGCGGCAACCGTGTGGGCATTCTCCCAGCGTTCGGCGTGTTCCTCACCTGCCTCGAAGGCGCGCACGATCGGGGCGCAGCCGCTTGCCTGCACCGCGAACATCTTGGGTCGCTCGGAGCCGATCCAGCCGAGTTGTTCCAGCTCGTCGAACGCCTTCCACATGCCGATCAGCCCGGTGCCGCCACCGGTGGGGTAGAAGATCGCCTTGGGCAGCCGCCAGCCGAGCTGCGCGGCGAGTTCCAGGCCCATCGTTTTCTTGCCTTCGATCCGATAGGGCTCCTTGAGCGTGGAAAAATCGAACCACAGCCCTTCGGCCGCGCCCTTCCCCACAATCGCGCCGCATTCGTCGATTAAGCCGTTGACGCGGTAGACCCGCGCCCCTTGTGCGGCGATTTCGCGGACGTTGATCTCGGGCGTATCGTCGGGACACAACACCACCGTCTCGATCCCGGCGCGCGTCGCGTAGGCGGCCAGCGCGGCGCCGGCATTGCCATTGGTCGGCATGGCTATCCTGGTGACGCCCAGTTCCTTCGCCATAGCCACGGCCATCACCAGCCCGCGCGCCTTGAAGCTGCCGGTGGGCAGCCGCCCCTCGTCCTTGACCAGCACATTCGCGCCGCCGGAAGCGGGGATCCGCACCAGCGGTGTTTCGATCTCGCCCAGACTGACTATGCTGCCGGTATGGCGCACCGGGAGCAATTCGCGCCAGCGCCACAGATCGGTCGGCCGGCCTTCGAGCACATCGCGGGGTAGCGCCTTGCCCAGCGCTTCGATATCGTAGCGCACGAGCAGCGGACGACCCGCCTGCGAAAGCCCGTGAAGCCGGTCCGCCTCGTAGCGCTCGCCGGTCAGCGAGCATTCGAGGTGGGTGACGAAGGTCTGCCGGTCGCCGATCAGATTTGCCGTGAGCGCCACTCGGCGGTCAGTCCGGCTTCTTGGCCACGGCCACCATCGCGGGGCGCAGCAGGCGATCCTTTATCATGTATCCGGGCTGCATTTCCTGCACGATGGTGCCGGGTTCGTGCTCGTCGGTGGGCACTTCCATCATCGCCTGGTGCTGGTTGGGATCGAGCGGCAGGCCCTTGGCGGCGATGCGGGTGATGCCGTTCTGGCCGAATACCTTCTCGAGCTCGCGCTGGGTCGCTTCGATCCCCGCGATGAAGCCCTTCATCTTTTCGTCCTCGCGCATATCGGCGGGGACCGAATCGACCGCGCGGCCGAGATTGTCGGCCACGCTCAAGATGTCGCGGGCGAAGCCGGTGGCCGCGTAATTGCGCGCGTCCTGCACATCCTTTTCGGCGCGGCGACGCACGTTCTGCGCTTCCGCCTTGGCGTAGAGCACGTCCTGCTTGGCCGCCTCCAGATCGCCGCGCAGAGCCGCCAGCGCATCCTCGAGTGCTTCTTCGCTGCCCTCTTCTTCCTGGCTATCGTCGCGCATTTCCTCCGGCACGCCTGCCATTTCCTTTTCGACCGCAGCGTCGCGCGGTTTGCTCTTGTTCTCGTCGCTCACGAAAATTCCCGTTCTATCCGATACGTTTGCCCAGCTGTCGGGCCGTGAAATCTACCATGGGCACGACCCGGGCGTAATTCAACCGAGTCGGGCCGATCACGCCGAGTACCCCGACCACCTTTCCGTCGCGGTCGCGATAGGGCGCGGCGATCACCGAGGAGCCCGAGAGCGAGAACAGCCGGTTCTCGCTGCCGATGAAGATCCGCGTCGCCTCGGTTCGGCGGGCGTTCTCGAGCAGTTCGGCGACCGATTGCTTGCTTTCCAGATCGTCGAGCAGCGAGCGCACCCGTTCGATATCCGCCAGCGCCGCATCGTCCAGAAGCTTGGCCTGGCCGCGCACGATCAGCACCGGGCGTTCGGCGGCGTCGTGCGACCAGGTGGCGAGTCCGCGCGAGACCAGATCGCGGCTGGCATCGTCGAGTGCGGTGCGCCCGGTGGCGATCTCGTGCTCGATACGCCGCGACGCCTCGGCGAGCGTGCGTCCCGCGCTCTTGGCGGTGAGATAATTGCTCGCCTGTTCGAGCGAAGTGCCCAAGGCCGCGGCCGAGAGCGCGAGAATGCGGTTTTCGACATGTCCGTCTTCGGCGACCAGCACCGCCAGCACGCGATTGGCATCGAGCGCGGTGAGCGACACCTGGGCGAGACGCGATTCGCGCGGCGGTACCATGACCATGCCCGCCGCTCCCGATAGCTCGGACAACAGCGCACTGGTCTCTTCGAGCGCTCGCTCGATCGGGCCGGGTTCCGCGATCCGTTGCTCGATCGCCGCGCGCTCTCGCTCGGTGGGTTCGCCCACCTGCATCATCGCATCGACGAACAGCCGCAGCCCGCTGTCGGTCGGCATCCGCCCGGCGCTGGTATGCGGCGCGGACAGCAGTCCGCGGTGTTCGAGCTCGGCGAGGACGGAGCGGATCGAGGCGGGCGAGAGATTGAGCCCGCTGTCGCCTGCCAGTGTCTTCGAGCCGACCGGCTGGCCGCTGTCGAGATAGCCCTCGACCACCAGCCGGAAGATGTCGCGAGCGCGATCGGTCAGTTCGGTGAGCGGGGGTGAGGCCATATTCGATATCTAGACACATCGCTTGCGCCCTCAAGCCCCAAGCGCCTATCGGCGCGGCACGATCACCAGCGCGTCGTGCGCGACAGACCCAATGCGGAGATTCCCATGCGACCTTCAGGACGTGCACCCGACGAGATGCGCGCCATCACCATCGAGCCAGGCTATGCCAAGCACGCCGAAGGCTCGTGCCTGATCAGCTTCGGCGACACCCGCGTATTGTGCGCCGCCAGCATCGAGGATCGCACCCCGCCGTGGCTGCGCGGCAAGGGCGAAGGCTGGGTCACCGGCGAATATTCCATGCTCCCGCGCGCCACGCACACCCGCGGCCAGCGCGAGGCGGCGCGCGGCAAGCAATCGGGCCGGACGCAGGAAATCCAGCGGCTGATCGGTCGCAGCCTGCGCGCTGTGGTCGATCTCAAGAAACTGGGAGAGCGCCAGATCACGCTGGATTGCGACGTGATCCAGGCCGATGGCGGGACGCGCACCGCCGCGATCTCGGGCGCCTGGGTGGCACTGCGGATCGCGATCGACGGCCTCATGAAGGAGGGTGCGATCCCACACGATCCGATCACCGCCAAGGTCGCGGCGATCTCCTGCGGTATCTACAAGGGCACGCCGGTGCTCGATCTCGACTATCCCGAGGATTCCAACGCCGAGGCGGATGCCAATTTCGTCCTGCTCGAGGGCGGCAAGATCGCCGAGGCGCAGGCCACTGCCGAAGGCGCCGCCTATGACGAGGAAGGCCTGCTGCGGCTGCTGCGGCTCGCCCGGATCGGCTGCGACCGCATCTTTGCGGCGCAGGAGGAGGCGGTCCGCCGGTGACCCGCCGTCTCGGCCCCGGCTCGCTGGTGATCGCCACGCATAATGCGGGCAAGCTGAAGGAAATTTCGGCGCTGCTCGAGCCGCATGGGCTCAAATGCCTGTCGGCGGGCTCGCTGGGCCTGCCCGAGCCAGCCGAGACGGGGACGACTTTCGTCCAGAACGCGCTGCTCAAGGCGCATGCCGCGGCGCAAGCCTCGGGCATCGTCGCGCTGGCCGACGATAGCGGGCTCGCGGTCGAGGCGCTCGACGGGCGGCCGGGGGTCTATACCGCCGACTGGGCCGAACGGCAGTGGTTCGAGGGATCCGCCGGGCGCGACTGGTTCATGGCGATGGGCAAGGTCGAGGGGATGCTGCAGGAGCGCGGACCCGAGGTCTCGCGCGCCGCCGCCTTCCATTGCGTGCTGGCGCTAGCCTGGCCCGAAGGCGAAAGCGCGGTCTACGAGGGCCGCGTGCCCGGGAGCCTTTCCTGGCCCCCGCGCGGGACGCTGGGGTTCGGCTACGATCCCGTCTTCGTGCCTGCGGGCATGGAGCAGACCTTCGCCGAGCTCGACCCGGCAGAAAAGCACCGCATCAGCCACCGCGCCGATGCTTTTGCAAAGCTGGTCGCCGAGCAGTTCGCCTGAGCCCCTCCACCGCGCCAGCGGTTCAGAAGGCCTTCGCCCCCCACACATTACCTGCGGGCCAGTAACGGCACACCAGCACGTCGTTGCCGCGCTCGGTCGCCATGGCGCAGCCCACTTCTTTCGTGTCGCGCCAGACGATCTGCGTGTAATGCCCGACATCGGCCCAATTGCCGGTGTGGGAGACATCGGGGAAGGCGGCGTGGCGGTAGTGCTTGCGCTCCTCGACGAACATTCCGACCATGCTCTCGACGTTCCACGCACCCGCGGTCCCCATCCACAAATTCTCGCCGGTGCCGTTGCGGGTCTGGCCGCTGGCGTGTTCGAGGACGCCGCGGCGCCCCAGCGTAGTCGCCCATTCGGCGGCTTCGCGCTCGAGGTGGGGGTTCCATTTCAGGCGCGGCAATCGCAGGCGGTCGCGTTCGGCGTTGTGGGTGTCGAGAATGCGCGCGGCGATGCGGTCGCCGGGCGCAAACCCATAGGCTGCGTTCTGCATGCGCGCGTTGCGCTCGCCGGCGGCGGAACCGCCGCGTGACGAGCCTTCGCTTGCGAACAGGGGCGCAGCCGTGGCACATAGAATAGCGATGGCGCTGCCCAGCAGCGCCGATTGTCCAATCCGACCCATGGACGGGATTTCGCCCAATCGGGATTAAGATTCGCTGAAGGACACCATGGCGAAAGCCCTATACATCCACTGGCCCTTCTGTCTGGCGAAGTGCCCCTATTGCGATTTCAACAGCCATGTTCGCGAGACGGTGGAGCAGTCGCAGTGGCAAGCGGCGCTGTTGGCCGATCTGCGCCACGAAGCGCACGCTGGCGGCGGCGAAAAGCTCGAGAGCGTTTTCTTCGGCGGCGGCACCCCCAGCCTGATGCCACCCGCGCTGGTTGCTAAACTGCTGAACGAGGCGGAGCGGTTGTGGGGGTTCGCGCCGGGGATCGAGATCACGCTGGAGGCCAACCCCTCCTCGGTCGAGGCGGCGAATTTCGCCGCGCTGGCCGCCGCCGGGGTGAACCGGGTGTCGCTGGGGGTGCAATCCTTCGAGGATGAGGCTCTGCGATTCCTGGGTCGGTTGCACGATGCGCAGGAGGCGGTTTCGGCGATCGCAGTGGCGCAGCGCCATTTCGCGCGGGTGTCCTTCGATCTCATCTATGCGCGGCCCGGGCAGGACGAGGCGGCGTGGCGCGGCGAACTGGAGCGCGGGCTGGCGTTCGGCACCGATCACCTGTCGCTCTACCAGCTCACCATCGAGGCGGCGACGCGCTTCGCCACCGATGTGCGCCGCGGTATTTTCGCCCCGCTCGACGACGAGCGCGCGGCGGATCTGTTCGCCCTCACCCGCGAGATGACCGCCGCCGCCGGTCTGCCCGCCTACGAGATCAGCAACCACACGCGCCCCGGCGAGGAGAGCCGGCACAATCTCACCTATTGGCGTTACCGCGACTACGTCGGGATTGGCCCCGGCGCGCACGGGCGCCGCTGCGGCGTGGCGACGCAGCGTCATCGCAAACCCGAAAACTATCTCGCCGCAGTGGGCGCCTCGGGCCACGGGATCGTCGAGGAGCGGCAATTGGGCTGCGCCGAACAGGCGACCGAGGCGCTGCTGATGGGGCTGCGGCTGGGCGAAGGGGTGGATTGCGCGGAACTCTCGGCGCGCTTCGGCTTCGCGCGAGCCGAGCTGATCGACGCGGGCAAGCTCGCGCTGCATCGCGAACTCGGACTGGTCAGAACCGAAGGCGAGCGTATCGTGGTGAGCGAAGCGGGCATGCCGCTGCTCGATGCGCTGCTCGCCGATCTTGTCGCCGGCGAACTGGTGGCGGCGTGACGCAGGAGGTGCTGCTGGCGGCCTGGCACGACCATCTCGCACAGTCCCGCCGCCGTTCGCCGCACACTGTGCGCGCCTATGGCGCCGCCGCAAAGCGTCTTGTGCAGCGGCTCGAGCTCGCAAGCTGGGATGCGGTCGCTCGCCTCGATACCGCGGCACTGCGTGGCCAGCTCGCCGCGCGCCGCGCCGAGGGACTCGCCAATGCCTCGGCGGCGCGCGAGCTCTCGGCGCTCAAGGGCTTCGTCGGCTTTGCGAGGAATCAGGCCGGACTGCCCGCAGCGGGAGCGCCGCGGCTGCGCGGGCCGCGGATCAAGAAGGGCCTGCCGCGACCGGTGACCCCCGACGAGGCGGTCAACCTTGCGGATACGGTTCACGCGCTCGCGGCCGACGACTGGATCGGCGCGCGCGACCGCGCGGTGCTGCTGCTGCTCTATGGCGCGGGGCTGCGGATCGCGGAGGCGCTGTCGCTCCGGTCCAGCGACCTTCCGCTGGGCGAGCGCCTTTCGGTCACCGGCAAGGGCGGCAAGCAGCGTGTGGTCCCGATCCTGCCGATCGTGGCCGAGGCGGTGACGGATTACACCGCCAAGCTGCCCTTCATGCTCGCTGCCGACGACCTGCTGTTTCGCGGCGCGCGCGGAGGGCCGTTGTCGCAGGGCATGGTCCAGAAAGCGACCGCACGCGCGAGGACGGTGCTCGGGCTGCCTGCGACCGCCACGCCGCATGCCCTGCGCCACAGTTTCGCCACTCACCTGCTGGGCGCCGGTGCCGATCTGCGCAGCCTGCAGGAACTGCTCGGCCATGCCAGCCTGGGATCGACACAGATCTACACGAAGGTCGATTCGGCGAGCCTGCTGGAGACCTATCGCACCGCCCATCCGCGCGAGAGCGGCGATTGATCCTCAGCGCTCGCTGCGCGGCGTCCAGGTCGCCAGTCGCCAGACATAGGCGACCGCGGCCAGCACCAGCGTGGCGATGATCACCCAGCTGACGATGTTGGAATTTTCGAAGGTGTTCGACAGCCATTGCATCCCGCCGATCAGGATCGCGTTCCACGCTGCCGCACCGATCGCGGTGAAGATGCAGAATTTGAGCTTGTTCATGTGCGCGAGCCCTGCGGGCAGGCTGATCATGGTGCGCATGAAGGGCGCCGCGCGCAGGAACAGCACCACCCAGTGCCCGTGCCGCTCGAAAAAGATCATCGCGCGCTCGACGTCTTCCCATTCGAGGGTTAGCCACCGGCCCCAGCGATCGATGAAGGGTCCGAGCCGCTCGTATCCCCAGCGATCGCCCAGCCAGAACCATGCATAATTGCCCGCCAGCGTTCCCAGCGTCGCGACGGTCATCACCGGCCAGAACTGCATCGAGCCGCGCTCGATCGCCAGCGCCGCAGAGCCCATGATGGCCTCCGACGGCATTGGCGGAAAGACGTTTTCCAGAGCCATGAGCAAGGCAATTCCGGCCAGGCCGAGGCGTTCGACGACCGCGACTACGATATCATCCATGTATGCCCAACGTCCTGGGCGGCCAAGCGTTCAAACCTTGTGGCGCCTTTCGATCGTGTCCCAGATCAGGCCCGCGGTGTCGGTCCCGTTGAAGCGGTCGACGGCGACGATGCCGGTCGGGCTGGTGACGTTGATCTCGGTCAGCCATTTGCCGCCGATCACGTCGATCCCGACGAAGACCAGCCCGCGGCGCTTGAGTTCGGGCGCCATGGCGGCGCAGATTTCCTCCTCGCGCGGGGTCAGCCCGGCGGCCTCGGCATAGCCGCCCTGCGCCAGATTGGAGCGGAATTCGCCCTCGCCCGGCTTGCGGTTGATCGCCCCGGCGAATTCGCCATCGACCAGCACGATCCGCTTGTCGCCCTGCGCCACCTCGGGGAGGAAAGGCTGGACCATATGCGGCTCGGGCCAGGTCTGGTTGAAGACCTCGAACAGCGCCGACAGATTGGTGCCGTCCTCGCCGATCCGGAAGATCGCCTTGCCGCCATTGCCGTGGAGCGGCTTGACCACCACCGCGCCGTGGCGAGCCTGAAAGTCGCGGACCTCGTCGATGGTGCGCGCGATCAGCGTGGGCGGCATGAATTGTGCGTAGTCGAGCACGAACATCTTTTCCGGCGCGTTGACCACCTCGCGCGGATCGTTGACCACCAGCGTCTCGCCGCGCAGCCGGTCGAGGATGAAGGCGGCGCTGATATAGCCCAGGTCGAAGGGGGGATCCTGCCGCATCAGCACCACGTCGATGTCGCGCGCCAGATCGATCGGGCGCCGCTCGCCGATGGTGAAATGATCGCCCTCGACCCGCTGCACCGTGACCGGCGCGCCATGCGCGGTGATCTTGCCGCGCGCGCTGCCGTCGCTTTCCCATGCCAATGTGTGGACATCGTAATGGAACAGCGAATGCCCGCGCGCCTGCGCCGCCTCCATCAGCGCGAAGGAGGAATCGCCGGCGATCTTGATCGATTCCATCGGGTCCATCTGGACGGCGACGCGTAGGCTCATTGCGGTTTCCTCGACTGGCGCGGCTTGTGCAGGCGTAGTTTGTGCTGGCGGGGCCTCACGGCTGCCAGGCGTTGGCGATGTGGCGCGGCAGGCTGCCCGGCGCAAGCAGGATGACGTCGATCCGGATATCGTCGCACTCGCCCGCATAGTCATGCGCGATGCATTCGACCGCTGCCGCCACCCGCCCCAGCCGGCGTTCGTCGATGGCGTGATCGAGATCCACCTTGTTGCGCCGGTATTTGACCTCGACGAAGGCGACCAACGAGCCGCGCCGGGCGATCAGATCGATCTCGCCGCGCGGCGTCTTCACGCGATCGGCGAGGATCCGCCAGCCTTTGGCCCGCAGCCACAAAGCCGCGCGACGTTCACCCTCGCGCCCGCTCCGCTCGGCGAGCCGGCGCTTCATCCGCGCTTTAGCTCCATCGCGCGGGCGTAGAGCAGCTTGCGGTCGAGCCCGGTGGCCTTCGCCACCTGCGCCACCGCCTGCGAGGCCTTGCTGGTTTGCAGCGCCTCGAGCAGCAGCGCGTCGGCATCAGCCGCGCTGGCCTGCTGCATTTCCAGAGGCGGAGCGATCAGCACAACGATTTCGCCCTTGGGCGGATGCGCCTCGAACCAGGCGATGAGCCCGTCGGCGAGCCCGCGGCGCAATTCCTCGTGGATCTTGGTCAGTTCGCGCGCCACCGCGATCTCGCGATCCGGAAGAATCTCGCCGATTGTGGCGAGCGATTTGGTCAGCCGCGGCGCGGTCTCGTAGAAGATCAGCGTGGCATCTACGCCGGCCAGCTCGGTCAGCACGTCGCGCCGCGCCTTGTCCTTGCTCGGCAGGAAACCGGCGAACAGGAAGCGATCGTTGGGCAGGCCCGAGACGCTCAGCCCGGCGATCGCGGCGCAGGGGCCGGGCAGCACGGTGACTGCGATCCCTTCGGCGCGGCAATCATTGACCAGCCGGTAGCCGGGATCGGATACCAGCGGCGTCCCCGCATCGCTCACCAGCGCCACCGCGCGGCTGCGCAGGGTTTCCACCAACCTCTCCCGGTCGCGATGCTCGCTGTGGTCGTCGTAGCGCCACAGCGGCTTCGAGACGCCCAGATGCTTCATCAACTTGCCCGTCACCCGGGTGTCCTCGCAGGCCACACCGTCGCAGCGCCGCAGCACATCGGCGGCGCGCAGGGTGATGTCCCCGAGATTGCCAATCGGGGTCGCGACGATATAGAGCCCGGGTTCGAGAGGTTCGGGCACACGGGATGCGGTTTCGCTCACGGCGGACCCATGAACCAGCAATGAGGGACGCGGCAAGGATGAAGCGCTTTACAATCACCCGTCGGCAGATCGCGGTCGCCGGCCTGGCGACGCTGCTGGGAGCCTGCTCGATCATTCCGCGCGGTCCCGAACCGGTCAGCCGACCGGTCGAGACCCCGACCCCGATGCCCAGCGCCACCGCGCTGCCGGAAGACGCAACGCATCACCGCATTGCGTTGCTGGTGCCGCTGTCGGGCGAGAACGGCGCAGTCGGCCAGTCGATCGCCAATGCCGCGACCATGGCGCTGCTGGACACGGACGCCGCCAATCTGCGGATCACCACCTACGACACCTCGGCCGATCCCCGCGATGCCGCACGGCGCGCGATCGCAGATGGCAACAAGCTGATCCTCGGTCCGCTGATGGGCGAGAATGTCGGTGCGGTGCTGGCCGAGGCGCGCCCCGGCGACGTGCCGCTGATTTCCTTCTCCAACGATGCCGCGATCGCTTCGCCCGATGTCTTCGTGATGGGGCACATCCCCGAACAATCGGTTCGCCGTTCGGTGCAATATGCCCGTGGCCAGGGCGCGCGCGATTTCGCCGTGCTCGCGCCCGACGGCGAATACGGCCGCCGCGCCGAAGCGGCGCTGCAGGCGGCGGTGCAATCCTATGGCGGTCGTGTGATCGGCGCGGAACGCTATGCGCGCGGCAACACTTCGATCATGTCGGCGGCGGACAGGCTGAGCCGCCGCGGCGGCTACGACACCGTGCTGATCGCCGATTCTCCGAGGCTCGCGCAACAGGCGGCGGGCCGCGTCGGCGGTCAGGGCACGCGCATTCTGGGTACCGAATTGTGGAGCGGCGAGGTTGCGGTTACCCGTACGCCAGCGCTACGCGGCGCGCTGTTCTCAGCGGTTTCCGATAATCGCTACCGCCGCTTCGTCGACAGCTACGAGGCCCGCTTCGGTGGCCAACCCTATCGCATCTCGACGCTGGGGTACGACGCGGTGCTGCTGGCGCTGCGGGTGGCGCAGGACTGGCGCCTGGGCCGCGACTTCCCGACCGGCGAGCTGCGCGATGACGGCGGCTTCCTGGGTCTCGACGGGGCCTTCCGCTTTGGACGGGACGGCGTGGTCGAGCGCAGCTTCGAGGTGCGCGAGATTCGCGATGGAGAGGTGGTGATCGTCGATCCCGCTCCGGCCCGCTTCGACGACTGACCAGACCTCGCCATCGTTCTCATGGACGGCGGCTAACCCTGACGATAAGAGCCCGCATTCGCTTGCCGCCGGGGAATCGCGCGCGATATAGCGGGTCCATGTCAGACGATCTGTTCGAAAACACCCCCGCCTCGAGCGGTGATTACGACGCTTCCTCGATCGAGGTGCTCGAAGGGCTCGAACCGGTCCGGCGTCGCCCGGGCATGTATATCGGCGGCGTCGACGACCGCGCGCTGCACCATCTCGTCGCCGAGGTGCTCGACAACGCGATGGACGAAGCGGTCGCCGGCCACGCGACACGTATCGAAATCAGCCTCGCG
>JAHJPT010000035.1 GCA_018819685.1 Alphaproteobacteria bacterium | reverse complement strand
GGGAGCGCCGACGGGATATCAACGGGGATGGCGAGGGGGGCAGCGTGTCTCGACTGTGCTCGACACGAACGGGGCTGGCGTCCTGCCTCGTCATTGCGAGGTGCCGCAGGCGCCGCGGCAATCCAAGGCGCAGGTCCCTGGATTGCTTCGCTACGCTCGCAATGACGACAAGGGTGGGCGGCCAGAGCGAATAGGGTCCGCCTTCAGCCTCCGCTGCCGTGCCCCCGGGCCATGTATTCGTCGCTCTGCATCTCCATCAGCCGGCTGACGGTGCGGTCGAATTCGAACAGGCCTTCGCCCGCGTCGTGGAGCGCTTGCGGTTCCGCCGCGGCGGTGGCGAAAAGCTTCACGCCGTTCTCGTAGAGCGCATCGATCAGCTTGACGAAGCGCAGCGCCTCGTTGCGCTTCTCGGGGCCGAGCACCGGGATGCCGACCACGATCACCGTGTGATAGGCATGCGCGATCGCGAGGTAATCCGCCGCGCCGCGGTTCTCGCCGCACAAGCGCTTGAAGCTGAACACCGCGACGCCCTTGAGGTCCTTGGGCACGGTCAGCACCCGTCCGCCGCCCAGCGCGAGTTCGCCCGAGGGGACGTGCTCGGCATCCTCCGGGGCGTAGTCGGTCAGGCGGAAGAAGGCCTCGCGCACCTGCGCGGTGGCTTCCTCGCCCAGCGGGGTGTGCCAGGTGTCGAGATCGCCCAGCCGGTCGAGCCGGTAGTCGGTCGGGCCGTTGAGCGGCAGCACATCGAGCTCCGCCAGCACCAGATCGATGAAGGGCAGGAACAGCGAGCGGTTGAGCCCATCCTTGTAGAGATCGCGCGGCGGGCGGTTGCTGGTGGTGACCACGGTCACCCCCTCGTCGCGGATCAGCGCGGTGAACAACCGGCTCATGATCGCGGCATCGGCGGTGTTGGCGACCACCATCTCGTCGAAGGCGAGACAGCGGATGCCTGCGCCCAGCCGCGCGGCGACCGGCGCGATCGGATCGCCGCTCTCGCGCTTGCGCTCCTCGCCGATCATCCGGTCGACCTCGAGCATGAATTCGTGGAAATGGACGCGCCGCTTGGCCTCGATATCCAGAGTGGCGACGAACAAATCCATCAGCATGGATTTCCCGCGCCCGACGCCGCCCCACATATAGACGCCGCGCGGGCGCTCTGGCTGGCGGCCCAGCAATTTGCCGAGGAAGCCGGGCTTTTCGCCGCCCCCCTTCTCGAGCTGGCGCTGGAGCGCATCGAGCCGCTCCGCCGCGGCGCGCTGGTCGGCATCGGGGCGCAATTCGCCCGCTTCGATCAGCGCATCGTAACGCGCCAGCATGCCGGTCATGGTTGGAGTTTCACGATCGCTTCACTGCTCGGCGGCGCGCGGGCGCATCTTGCGGACAATGCCCGAGAAGGCCGCGACACGATCCCCCTCCTGCTCGACCGTGCCGCGCACGAACACCAGCTTTCCGGTTTCCTGGACGATCTCGGTCACCGCATCGAGCGGGCGCGCCGGATCGCCCGCGCCGACGAATTGCGTCGAGAGTTCGAGCGTCACCGAAGGCCCGGCATTCCCGCTGCCCAGATTGTGCATGGTGGTGAACAGCGCGATGTCGATCAGCGACAGCGTCACCGCACCATGGACGATGCCCTGCAGATTCTCGTGCCGCCGCTCGGGAAACATCCGCAGCCGCGCGCGGCGCGCATCGCCCTCACCCTCCACGCGGGTGAGGAGCTTGCCCATCACCGCGCCGTTGAACAGCGTCTGGTCCTTCAGGTTCCAGTGGTTCCAGCCCGGATTTTCCGGATCGGGACCGTGTTCGAACACGTCTTCGCTCAAAGCCATCTGCGATCAAAACCTGCCGATCAGAGCGCGCGTTCGACGAGCATCTTCTTGGTCTCGGCGATCGCCTTGGCCGGGTTCAGCCCCTTGGGGCAGACATTGGCGCAATTCATGATCGTGTGGCAGCGATAGAGCCGGAACGGATCCTCGAGCTGGTCGAGCCGCTCGCCGGTCATCTCGTCGCGGCTGTCGGCCAGCCAGCGGAACGCCTGGAGCAGGATCGCCGGGCCGAGGAACTTGTCCGAATTCCACCAATAGCTGGGGCAGGCGGTCGAGCAGCAGGCGCACAGGATGCACTCGTAGAGCCCGTCGAGCTTCTCGCGCTGCTCGGGGGTCTGGAGCCGCTCCTTGCCGCTCGGCGTGGTCGAGACGGTCTGCAGCCAGGGGCGGATCGAGGCGTATTGCGCGTAGAAATGGGTGAAGTCGGGGACCAGATCCTTGACCACTTCCATATGCGGCAGCGGGGTGATCCGGATCTCGCCCTTGAGATCGTCGATCGCGGTGGTGCAGGCGAGCCCGTTCTTGCCGTTCATGTTCATCGAGCACGAACCGCAGATGCCCTCGCGGCACGAGCGGCGGAAGGTCAGCGAGGGATCGACCTCGTTCTTGATCTTGAACAGCGCGTCGAGCACCATCGGGCCGCAATCGTCGAGGTCGAGCTCGAAGGTGTCGTAGCGCGGGTTCTCGCCGAGATCGGGGTCGTAGCGGTAGATCTTGAACGATTTGACCCGACCCGAGCTGGTCGCGGCGTGCTTGCGGGCCTTGCCGGTGATCTTGGAGTTCTTCGGGAGGGTAAAGGTCGCCATGTTCGTTCCTGTATTCCTGCTTGCGGACGCTCTTAACGCCCCTGCGTCGCGGCACAAGGGAAACGGGCGATAACGCCGCTTCCGGCACTGTAGGGAAAATGGCGGTTTCTGCTGGAAAAACAACACTCCTCACCCATGCTCCCCGCATGTGTTTCATGAACCAGCCTTTTCCCTTTTTGCATCTCCCGCCCGCCGCTCTAGGATCGGCAGGATGAACCACCAGCCATTCGAGCGCGCCGCGATCGTCGGTGCCAGCGGCGGAATCGGCCGCGCGCTGTGCCTGGCGCTGGCGGAGCGCGGGACCAGGGTCTGGGCGCTGGCCCGCTCGGCGACGACAGATTGGCCCGGCGGGATCAACCCGCTGCGCTTCGATCTCGAAGACGAGAACTCGATTGCGCGGGCGGCCGAGACAATGCGGGATGCGCCGCCGCAGCTGGTGGTGGTCTGCACCGGCGCGCTGACGCTGGCCGACGGCACCGGACCCGAGCGCAGCTATCGCCAGCTCGACGGTGCGGCGATGGCCGAGGCGTTCCGCATCAACACCATCGGCCCCGCGCTGATCGCCAAGCACCTGCTCCCGCTGCTGCCCCGCGACCGCCGCGCGGTGTTCGCGGCGCTTTCGGCGCGGGTCGGCTCGATTTCCGACAACCGGCTGGGCGGCTGGCACAGCTACCGCGCCAGCAAGGCCGCGCTCAACATGCTGGTGCGCAATTTCGCGATCGAGCTGGCGCGCACGCACCGGGAGGCAAGCGTCGTCGCGCTGCATCCCGGAACGGTCGATACCGGCCTGTCCGAACCCTTCCAGGCCAATCTGCCACCGGGCCAGCTCACCGCTCCCCCGGAGGCCGCGCACCATCTGCTGAACGTAATCGACGGGCTCACCCCCGCCGACAGCGGCAAGGCCTTCGACTGGAAGGGTGAGGAAATTCCTAGCTGATCAGCGCGTTGCGGCGAAAGGATTCGGCCAGGATCGTCTCGAGCAGGTCGGCATGGCTGAACCCGGCCTGCGCCGCGGCCTTGGCCATGACTTTTTCAGACCACAGATTGCAGTTGAGATTGATCTCGATGAAATTGATGTCGCCCGTCTTGGGATCGAAGCGGAACTCGATCCGGCCGTAGTCGAAGGGGTGGAACTCCTGAGCGACCCGCGCGGCGAGATCGGCCATCCGCGGCTCGAACTCGGGATCGTCGAACCGCTTGAGCGCGCTTTTCTCGGTGTTCTGGATCAGGTCGCGCTTCTCGTAATAGGTCCAGAGCCGCTGCGTATCTTCGCGCTCGTACCACAGCATCGGCAGTTGCACCGGTCTGCCGTCGATGGTGATGAAGGCGACCTGGACATCGTAGCCGTCGAGATAGGGCTCGACGATGGCATCGTGACCCTGACCGTGGATATCGGCGACCGCATTGGCGATACCGGCGAAGTCGTGCGCGTCGGAAATGCCCCAGCTGGCGGAGGAGGCATTGGGCTTGATCACCCAGCGACCGGCGGGCGAGCGCGGGACGTTCGCCTCGTCCACCGAAGCGCCGCGGCGGAAGCAGAACCAGGGTGCGGTCGGCACGCCCGCGTGGGTCGAGACCAGCTTGGAAACCGATTTGTCGTCGCCGAGCCCGCGCAGAAAGGGCATTGCGCCGATGTAGGGAATGCGGTGCATGTTGCACAGCAGCGGGATCAGCATCTCGGAGTTCACGAAGCCGCCGCGATTGAGCAGCGGGAAGACGAAATCCGCCTCGGGCTGTTCGAACAGCACCTTGTAGCTGTCGGCCAGCATCAGGTTGAGACCCATTTGCTCCAGCGTGGTCCGCACTTCGTGGTGATAGATGGCGTGATTGCCGTCCTCGGGGTGCATCCCGCCGCCCCACAGCGCGTGCTTGGCCATGAACAGGACGCGCAACCTCTCCTTGGCGTCTTCGGGAATGCGAAGCGGAGCGATATTCATGGCGGGGGTTATCCTGTTTGGGAGCTTTCGATCGAGCCTCTAGGCGGAATGGTTCGGCGCTTCCAGCCCCCGCAAGAGGAACGAAAAACATTGAGCCGAGCGAATGCGCGGCTAGTCTGCCCCAATCGGGTTGCGAGGAGAGATGCGCAATGGGCCTGGCCAATTGGTACGACCGGCACGTCATGCCGCGGCTCATCACTTTTGCCTGCGGTCAGAAGGGCATCGAAAAACGCCGGCGGCTGGTCCTGCCCCTCGCCTCGGGGAAGGTGTTCGAGCTGGGCTGCGGGGGAGGGCTCAACCAGCAGTTCTACGACTGGAGCAGGGTGACGGCATTCTCGGGCATCGACCCTCACGAAGCTCTGCTGGAAAGCGCATGCGAGACCGCCCGGGCGCAGGGGCGGGCGGTCGATCTGCGCCAGGGCCATGGCGAGGACATTCCGTTCTCGAGCAGCAGTTTCGATACGGTGGTGTGTACCTATACGCTGTGTTCGGTGCAGGACCATGGACGGGTCGTTTCCGAACTGCACCGGGTGCTGAAACCCGACGGTCAGCTCTTGTTTCTCGAACACGGACGGGCGCCCGACGAACGGGTCGCCGCATGGCAGGAACGGATAGAGCCCGTCTGGAAACCGCTGGCCGGCGGTTGCCATCTGACCCGCCTCGTGGGCGGTTCGTTGCGCGCCGGGGGGTTCGAGGTCGAGCCGCTGGGCCAGGGTTATCTGGAGAAAGCCCCACGGGTCATGGGCTGGATGGAGTGGGGCATCGCCCGCAAGCGCGGGTACTGATTTCAGACCGCCGACAGTAGCCCTCTCCGGGTAGCGCAGTTACGCCGCCCCGGAGAGGGTTCCGTCCTATTCGCCGAAGGTGCGCTGCCACCAGCCGCGGCGCGGCTTTGCAGTCGTACCGTCGTCGGCACCGCCATCTGCCTCTGCGCCGCGGTCGGTAGCGGAATCCACAGGAGCCGTTTTGCCGGTCGGGGCAGTTGCGGGGGATGCGGACGAGGCAACCGGTTCGGGAGCCGGCTTTGCTGCCTCGGTATCGGGAGCAGCAGTCTCGGACGAGCGCGTCGCATCTTGCGCCTTGGCATCCTTAGCCGCTGCAGCCGCAGGCTTGCGCGCACGAGGCTTGCGCCTTTGCTTCGGCTTTTCCTCGCCAGCTTCGGCCTGCGCTTCGGATTCGCCCGAAGGCGCTTCGGCGACTTCCTCCGTGGGCTTCTTGCGGCGAGTCCGCTTCGGCTTGGCAGGGGCCTCTTCCGCTTCTTTCCCCGCAGTGGATTCGGCTGCCGTCACGCTGTCCGACTGGCCACCTTCGGTCTCCGCAGGACCCTCGGCACCCTTCCGGCGCCGCGGCTTGCGCTTGGGTTTGGCTTCCTGCTCATTCGCTGCTTCGGCGGCTTCAGGAGTGCCCTCGGGGCCGGCAACCACCGCCATGTCTTCCACGACCTGCTCGGAAACCTGTTCGAGCTCTTCGGCGTGATTGGCGGTGACTTCGGCCGACTTTTTGCGGCCGCGTCCGCCCCGGCGACCGCGGCGTCGCTTCTTGCGCGAATTGCCGTCGCCCTCGTCGTCGTTTTCGCCGCGATGCTCGTCATTGGATCCATCATTGCGGTCGTCGCGGCGTTCGCTCTCGTCGCTCTCGTCTTCGTTGTGGCCCGCGTTGCGATCCTCGCCGCCATTCGAGCCCTGCTGATCGTCGCGATCATTGTTGCGGCTGCGATTGCGACCGCCACGGCGGCGGCGACGTTTCTGATCGCCATCGCGGTTGTGGCGATTGCCGCGGTGTTCGTCGCGGTCGCCGTCTTCGTCGTCGCTCTCGTCGCTTTCGCCGTCGGCGTCGTCGTCCTCGAACTCTTCGTCGTCGTCATCGTCGTCGACGATGGGTTCGAACTTGGGAGCATTGGTCGGACGCGGGCCGGAACTGGACACCGCCATCTTGGCGCCCTCGTCCTCGCCTTCGGGGACCACTTCGATCGTCACTCCGTAGCGATCCTCGATCTCCATCAGATCGCCGCGCTTCTGGTTGAGCAGATAGACCGCCGCCTCGGTGCTCGCCGAGAGGGTGATGATCGTGCCCTTGCCCTTGGCCGCCTCGTCCTCGATCAGACGCAAAGCGGAAAGCCCTGCGCTCGATGCGGTACGGACCAGCCCGGTACCGTCGCAATGCGGGCACTCGC
>JAHJPT010000034.1 GCA_018819685.1 Alphaproteobacteria bacterium | reverse complement strand
TTGCCGATATGCGGGAAGGTGAAGGTGACGATCTGGCTGTCGTAGGAGGGATCGGTCATCACCTCCTGATAGCCGGTCATCGCGGTGTTGAAGCAGATCTCGCCCACCGCGCTGCCGGTGGCGCCGAAGCCCTTGCCCCAGATGCAGCTTCCGCCGGCGAAGACGACGACTCCGGTGGCCCCTTGCGGTTGCGCGTGCGAAGGTGCGGGACGGGCCATGGGCGCTCCGGTGTCAGGGGTTTCGGCAATGTGTGCTAAGGCCCAGCGGCTAGAGCGCGGCGGGCCTTCCGTCAACAGGAACGCTTGGCCTTTTACGGGAACGCTTGGCTTTGCGGCCCGCCGTTCTATGTCAGCGCCGATCCATCCACTCTTAACAAGCAGCAGGCCCCATGATCCGCGACACCATCAAGACCGCCACCGTCACCTCGATGAAAGCCGGCGACAAGGAACGCACCGCAGCGCTGCGGATGGTCGCCGCCAAGATCAAGGATCGCGATATCGAGCTGCGTACCGCCGCCAAGCAGCCCGAGGACGACACGCTGGTGATCGAAGTGCTGCAGAAAATGGCCAAGCAGCGCCGCGAATCGATCCAGATGTATGAGGACGGCGGCCGCGAGGAACTCGCGGCCAAGGAACGCGACGAACTCGCAGTGATCGAGGAATTCCTCCCGCAGATGATGAGCGAGGAAGAAATGCGCGTCGCCATCGAGGAGGCCAAGGCGGCCACCGGGGCGCAAGGCATGAAGGACATGGGCAAGGTCATGGCCGAGCTCAAATCGCGCCACGGCGCCGTTCTCGACGGCGCCAAGGCGAGCGCGATGGTCAAGGCGAGCCTCGCATGAGCCGGACCCGGGTGATGCTGGGCGCGGGTGCGGCGATGCTGGCCTCGCTGGTGCTGCTTGCGTGCGGCGAGAGTCCCGAGGCCGATCCGGTGGCCGTGCCGACCCCCACCGCCACGGTCGCGGCACCGCGCACGCTGCTCGCGGCGAATTATGACGAAGCGATGCTGGGCGCGAAGATCGAGGGGCCGCAGGGACCGGAGGTCGAATCGGTGCTGACCGCGCAGGGGCACGCAATCGGACGCGTGGTAAGCTTCGTCGCCTGTCCGCGCGACACCACGGGTTGCGACCCCGCCGCCATGCCCGAAGCGACGGTCTACACCTATGTGCATCGAGTGACGGTGGATGAAGACGTCGCGGATTTGCAGGAGACCGACCCCGCGGTTGAGGCGCCCGCGACGATCTTTCGCTCGACCCGCCGCGCAACCGGCTTCAACGGCTCGATCGGTTATTCGCGCGAGCAGGCGCAAGCCGCTCTGGGCGATGCGGACGCGATCGGCGTCACGTCCGATCAGGGCGAGTTGATTTGGCGCGTCACTTCGGGCGAAGGCTGGAAACCGGGCGCGACGATCACCTTCTGGTGGCAGTCCACCCTGCCCCCCGAGGGTCCGGCCGAGGCTTGGCAGTTCGAGACCCGCAGCATGTCCGCCAACGCGTCCGCCCCCTTCCCGCCCGCCGACATGCCTGTGGAGTAATCGGCTCGGCTGTCAGCTAGCGGTCGGGGCGGAACGGCACTAGGCTGCGCCGATGGCACTTTCCCCCCAATGGCTGGACGAATTGCGGGCGCGGATTACGCTCAGCACCGTCATCGGGCGCCATGTGCGACTGCAGAAGGCAGGACGCGAGTTCAAGGCGTGCTGCCCGTTCCACGACGAGAAGACCCCCAGCTTCACCATCAACGATGCCAAGGGCTTCTATCATTGCTTCGGCTGCGGGGCGCATGGCGATGCGATCCGCTGGATGACCGATCAGCGCGGGCTCGCGTTCATGGATGCGGTCAAGGAACTCGCGGTCGAGGCGGGGATGGAGGTCCCGGCCCCCGATCCGCAATCCGCCCGCCGCGCCGAGGAGCGCGCCGGTCTGCAGGATGTCACCGCGGCGGCACAGGAATGGTTCGTCGATAATCTGCGCTCGGCCGACGGGGCGGCGGCGCGCGCCTATCTCACCAAGCGCGGATTCTCGCCGGCGACCATGCGCGAATTCGGCTTCGGCTATGCGCCCGAAGGCCGACAGGCGCTGGGGCGCGCGCTGGCGCGGTTCGAGGAGCCGCTGCTGGTCGAGGCGGGGATGCGGATCGCGGTCGAGGAACGCGATCCCTACGATCGCTTCCGCGACCGGCTGATGCTGCCGATCCAGGATGCGCGCGGGCGGGTGATCGCCTTTGGGGGGCGGATGCTGGATGCGACAAGCAATCCCAAGGCGCCCAAATATCTCAACAGTCCCGATACGCCTTTGTTCGACAAGGGGCGCACGCTCTACAACCTCCACCGTGCCGCGCCCGCCGCGCGCCAGTCGGGGCGAATGATCGTGGTCGAGGGCTATATGGATGTGATCGCGCTCGCCGAGGCGGGGATCGGCGAGGCGGTGGCGCCGATGGGCACCGCGCTGACCGAGCAACAGCTCGAACTGCTCTGGCGTCATGTCGAGCGGCCGATCCTGTGCTTCGATGGCGATGCCGCCGGTCAGCGGGCGGCGATGCGCGCGATCGAGCGCGCGCTGCCCCTGCTGCGCCCCTCGCATTCGCTGGCGATCGTGCAATTGCCCTCCGGCCTCGATCCCGACGATCTGCTCCGCCAGGAAGGGCGGCAGGCGTTGGAGAACCTGCTCGTCGATGCTCGCAGCCTGCTCGAGACGCTGTGGCAGTTCGAGAGCGATGCTGCGCCGCTCGCCTCGCCCGAGGACAAGGCCGGGCTCAAGCAGCGTCTGCTCGACCACACCGAAGCGATCCAGGATCCCGATATCCGCGCGCTCTATCGCCGCGAACTGACCGAGCGATTTTCCGCCTTTGCCTTTCCCAAGCGCGAATGGACCCCGCGCGCACCGTGGAAGAAGGGAGGACCGCCCCGCCCCGCTCCCACGCTTGCCCCGGAAGCCGCAGCGCGACTGCGTCATGTCATCTCGGGCGGCGCCCGCGATTCGCTGGCGGCGGCGGTGATCGCCGGTCTGGCGCGCTTCCCCGACCAGATCGTCCGCCACGAAGAGGGCCTGAGCGATCTCGCGATGCGTGACCAAAATGTCGGTCCGGCGATCGATTTGCTGCTCGAAGCGGCGGAAGCGCTTGATTCGCCCGGCGGATCGCCCATATCGCCTATCCAAGGCCTGCCTGCCCCACCGGAAACATCTCGTTTCGCCTTCCTCGATGAAGGCACAGACCCGGTTGATGCGCGCGAGGAGCTGGCCGAAGCCGTGTCGTTGCTGGTCGAGAGACCCGCGCTCGAAGCCGCCCTGGCCGATGCCACGGCGCGTTTCGAAAGCGATCCCGAAGGCGCTTTCGCCGAGCAGCAGCGCCTGCTCAGGCGCAAGCTGGAATTCGAGGCGCGACTCGGGCAAATGGCAAGCAAGCGGGCCAGCAGGGCCCGGCAGGAATCAGACAGCCGCCCCGCCGATTGAGCGGGTGCGGCCCACAATACGGACTGACGCGACACATATGGCCAGCAAGTCGAAGACCGCCGAAAAGGAAGACGCTCCCCTGATCGACCTCAACGAGGCATCGATCAAGAAGCTCATCGCGAAGGCGAAGAAGAAGGGCTACGTCACCTATGACGAGCTCAACGATGGCTTGCCTTCGGCCGAAATGAGCCCGGACCAGATCGAGGATATCCAGACCGCCCTGAGCGAAATGGGCGTCCAGATCGTCGAGAACGACGAGGAAGCGGAAGCCGAGGCCGAGGCCGACCGCGACGACGAGGTCGAGGAAATCGCCACCACCGGCGACAAGAAGGACCCCAAGAAGCCCACCACCAACGTCACCAAGAAACTCGCCGTGGGCGAACGTACCGACGATCCGGTGCGCATGTACCTGCGCGAGATGGGCGCGGTCGAACTGCTCAGCCGCGAGGGCGAAATCGCCATCGCCAAGCGGATCGAGGCGGGGCGCGACATGATGATCATGGGTCTGTGCGAAAGCCCGATCACCTTCCACGCGATCATCCACTGGTCCGAAGCGCTCAACTCCGAGGAAATGCAGCTGCGCGAGATCCTCGATCTCGACGCCATGCTCTCCAAGGAGCCCCCGGCCGACAAGATGGCCGAGGATTCCGAGGATGACGACGACGGCGAGATCTCCGAGGAAACCGCCGGCCCCACCATCCGCGAAGACGACGAGGACGAGGACGACGACAGCGATTCCGAGGACGAGGACGGCGAGGAAGGCTCGGCCAAGAAGGACGACGAAGAGGAAGAGGACAACACCATGTCCCTTGCTCAGATGGAAGCCGCGCTCAAGCCCGACGCCATCGAACGCTTCGCCCGCATCAAGGATCTGTTCAAGAAATTCGAGAAGCTCCAGGGCGAGCGCGTCGACCTGCTCGCTCGCGGCGAGGATTTCCCTGCCGCCAAGGAAAGGAAATACGAGGCGCTGCGCGAGCAGCTCACCGCCGAGGTCGAGAGCGTCCAGTTCCACGCCAACAAGATCGAATTCCTGGTCGACAATC
>JAHJPT010000348.1 GCA_018819685.1 Alphaproteobacteria bacterium | reverse complement strand
GTGCTGCTTGGCGGGATCTGGTGGTACTACCGGCACGTAACCTACGGACAGTACATGCAGTCGACTGACAACGCCTATGTCGCTGCCGACAGCGTCGTTATCTCTTCCAAGGTAGCGGGATACGTCGAAGAAGTCTTCGTGGGGGAGAACGAGCAGGTTGCTCGCGGCGGAGCCCTCGTACAACTTGATTTGCGGGATTATCAGGCGCAAGCTCAACAGGCGCGCGCGCAGATTGCCGCGACGCTCGCAGGGGCCGATACCATCCGGTCACAAGTAACCGAACAGGATGCGGCCATCCGCCAGGCGCAGGCCCAACGCGCCGCCGCGGGCGCGGCACTCGACCTCGCGAACGACCAGGTGGCGCGCTATCGACCCTTGGCTGCCACCGGAGCCGAACCGCGGGAAAAGCTCGACCAGTATGAGACGCAGGCGCGGCAGGCGCGCGCCGAACTCGCAGCTACGCAGGCGGCGGTTTCTGCCGCAACGGCTCGCCGCGCGACCCTGTTCGAGCAGATTGGCCAGACCCAGGCGCAGGCCGACGCTGCGCGCGCGCAGCTAGAAACAGCCGACCTTACGGTTGAATCGACGTTGCTGCGCGCCAGCAAGGCAGGCCGGGTCGGCGATCTCTCGGTGAGAGTGGGCCAGTTCGTGCAGCCGGGCCAGCGTTTGATGACGGTGGTTCCGGTGAGCGCGATCTACGTGACCGCAAACTTCAAGGAAACGCAGGTTGGCCTGATCCGGCCCGGCCAGAGCGTCCGGCTAGAGGTCGACGCCTTACCCGGCGTTGAGATCGCGGGACGGGTGGACAGCATATCGCCGGGAACGGGAGCGGAATTTTCAATCCTCCCCCCCGAGAATGCCACCGGCAACTTTACGAAGATCGTTCAGCGTATACCGGTCCGCATAGCTATTGACGCTCGTCTTGAAGTTCGGCGTCTGCTCGTTCCCGGCATGTCAGTTGTGGCGACCGTTGACACCCGGAATGCGGCAGGTGAACTGGAAGAGATCTCGAGCCAGACGCAATGACCGAAGGAATGGCAGCCCCTGGCACTCCCGGAGGTCCGGTCGCGAGCCCGAAAAACGCGGACGTTACCGCCTGGGTAGCCGTGGCTGCGGGCGCTCTCGGCGCCATGCTCGCGACGCTGGACATCTCGATCGTCAATTCCGCTCTGCCTGTTATCCAGGGAGAAATCGGTGCCACAGGCGCCGAGGGCACCTGGATTGCCACCTCGTTTCTCGTTGCTGAGATTGTCGTCATTCCGCTGAGCGCCTGGCTGGAGCGTCTGTTTGGTCTGCGAACCCTCCTTATCATCGCGGTCAGCGCGTTCACCGCCTTTTCGGTGCTGTGCGGGATTGCAACCGACCTTACCACTATGATCATCGGTCGCACGGGTCAGGGCTTCATGGGCGGAGTGCTCATTCCGACGGCGATGACCATCGTCGCCAAAAGGCTGCCGCCTCATCAACAGCCCATCGGAATGGCCCTGTTCGGCATGACAGTGATCCTCGGCCCCGTGATGGGACCATTGATCGGGGGTTGGCTGACCGAGAATCTGAGTTGGCACTATGCCTTCTTTGTCAATGTGCCAGTCTGCGGCCTGCTGCTGCTCCTCCTGTTCGTTGGCTTGCCCCATGAAAAGCCAAAGTGGGAATATCTCACCGACGCGGATTGGGCGGGCATTCTCGGGCTCATCCTGGGGCTGGGCGGCCTGACAGTTGTTCTCGAGGAGGGCCACCGTGAAGAATGGTTTGAATCCTCGCTCATTCAATGGCTCACGGTGATCACAATCGTCGGATTTGCCTCGCTGATTTACGGACAGGTGAAGGCACGCAAACCGGTCTTAAAACTGCAACTCCTGTTCAATCGACAGTTTGCCAGCGTCGCGATCATGGCGCTCGCCTTGGGCATGGTGATGTATGGTTCGACCTACGTAATCCCGCAGTTCCTCGCGATCATTTCTGATTACAACGCCCTTCAGACCGGGCTAGTTATTTTCTGGATGGGCGTCCCGGCATTCCTGTTGATGCCTGTCCTTCCCTTGATGATACGGAAGATCGACATCCGCATCGCCGTTGGCGCCGGCATGTTGCTGATGGCGGTCAGCTGCTTTGTCAGCACCAGCCTTACAGCCGAATCCGGGGGTGCCGTTTTCACCGAGAGCCAGCTCTTGCGCGGTGTCGGCATGATCCTGTCGATGATGTTCCTGAACCAAGCGACAGTGGCTTCGGTTGCCAAGGAGG
>JAHJPT010000033.1 GCA_018819685.1 Alphaproteobacteria bacterium | reverse complement strand
CCGCGCGGGCGGATCGTGCGCGACGAGACGCTGTCCGACATCGCCGGCCACCCGCCCAAGACCCAGGCCGATCTCGCCAAGGTCCGCGGGCTCTCCAACGCCTGGCGCGACAACGACATAGGCAAGCGGATGATGAAGGTGCTCGAACAGGCCGAGCCGCTGGCCAAGGAAGAGCTGCCCGAGAAGATGAAGCGCGGCGCGCCGCTGGGCAAGGAAGGCGCGCTGGTCGCCGATCTGCTCAAGCTGCTGCTCAAGATCCGCGCGCGCGAGATCGACGTCGCCTCGCGCCTGCTGACCCGCACCGAGGAGATGGAAGCGCTCGCCGCGGGCGTGCGCGACCTGCCGATCCTGCAGGGCTGGCGCTACGAGGTGTTCGGCAAGGACGCGCTCGAACTGGTCGAGGGGCGCACCGCCTTCGCGGTCAAGCGCGGCAAGCTGCACATGACGCATATGGACAAATCCGCGCAGGACGAAGCCGCCGCGCTCGCCGACGAAAACGACCTTCGCGAGGACGATGATTTCATCGACGAGGACGGCGATGGCGAGGACGACCGGGATGCCAAGCAGGCGGCCGGATGAGCACCTATCTGCCCACCATCAAGCAGCTGCAATATCTGGTGGCGCTGCATGAGCATGGGCATTTCGGGCGCGCCGCCGAGGCCAGCTTCGTTTCGCAATCCACGCTCAGCGCTGGCATTCGCGAGCTGGAATCGCTGCTCGGGGTGACGCTGGTCGAGCGCAGCCGCCGGGTGGTGCGCTTCACCGCGCTGGGGCAGGAGGTGACCGCCAAGGCGCATCGCATCCTGCGCGAGGCGGAGGAGCTTTCCGATCTGGTCAAGGCCGCGGGCAAGCCGCTCGCCGGCACGCTGCGGATGAGCGTGATCCCGACCATCGCGCCCTTCATGCTGCCGCGCATCCTGCCGCGGCTGCGCCGCGAACGCCCCGATCTGAAACTCATGCTGCGCGAGGAAACCAGCGCCGACGCGGTCGAATCGCTCCAGCACGGCCGCGCCGACTGCGTGCTGCTGGCGCTGCCCTTCGCCACCGGCGAGGTCGAAATGGCGCATATCGCCGACGACATGCTGCATGTCGCCCTGCCCCATGACGATCCGCGCGACCCTCCGGCAGAAATTCCGGCGAGCATGCTGGGCGAAGGCCGGTTGCTGCTGCTCGAGGACGGGCACTGCCTGCGCGACCATGCGCTGGCGGCCTGCGATCGCCCGGGCCTGCAGGCATCGGCAACCATGATCGCCACCAGCCTGCACACGCTGGTTCAGATGGTCGACAATGGTCTGGGGGTCACCATGCTGCCGCAGATGGCGATCGATGCGGGCATTCTGAACGGTACCAGGGTCGTCGCGCGCCCGCTCGAGGCGATCGACGCCAAGCGGGAAATCGCGCTGGTCTGGCGCAAGAATTCGCCGCGGCGCAGCGATTTCGAACTGCTTGCCGAGGAATTGCGCGCCGGCTGACCCGCTCGGGCCCGGCGTTCGGCCCCGGCGGCACTCAGTCCCGGGGGCATTCAGTCCCGGCGGCACTCAGTCCATATGCTTGAGGCCGACCCTGAGATAGTCCCAGCCGGTGATCAGCGTCAGAATCGCGGCGGCCCACAAGGTCCAGATCCCGACCGTATGCGGTATGTTGAACAGCGTGTCGGCGGCGATGAAATTCCAGCCGGGCAGCGCGCCCGCCAGGATCAGCGCGCCCAGCGAGACCATCTGGAAGGTGGTCTTCCACTTGGCCAGCCGGCTCACCGGCATCGAGACCTGCAAGCCGCCGAGAAACTCGCGCAGCCCCGATACCGCGATCTCGCGCACCAGGATGATCAGCCCGGCGATGACGTGGAAATCGCCCACCAGCGGCCCGCGCAGCCAGCCTTGCGCGGTCAGCACGAGAATCACCGCTGCGATCATGATCTTGTCCGCGATCGGATCGAGGAACATCCCGAGCCGGCTCACCGCGCCGCTCGATCGGGCGAGATAGCCGTCGAAATAGTCGGTGATCCCCATCAGGCAGTAGAGCGCGAAGGCGAGCGCATAGCCGAGCTGCCAGCCGGGCCACCACAGCAGGAAGGCAAGCACCGGGACCGCGACGATACGCGAAAGCGTCAGGAGATTGGGCAGCGTCAGCATCGGGCCCTTCTCTAGCGCGGGATCGTAGCCGGCAAAAGCGCTGCTTTCTCCTTTGTCGCTTAGCCGGGGTGCTCTAGGGCCGACCGACCTGTCTCGCCAAGGACCTGTTCGCAGATATGACCACGACGACAAGATTGCTCTCGAGGAAGCGCTTCCTGCCGCTGTTCTGCACTCAGCTGCTCAACGCCTTCAACGACAATCTCTACAAGACCGCGATGGTGCTGTTCGTCGTCTACAGCGTCTACAATTCCGAAGATCGCGAGGCGATGTTCTCCGCCGTCGCCTCGGCGCTGTTCATCATCCCCTTCGTCCTCCTTTCGGCGATCGCGGGCCAATTGGCCGATATGCGCGACAAGGCGCGGATCATCCGCATCGTGAAGCTGTGCGAGATCGGGATCATGGTGCTCGGCGCCTTCGGGCTGTTCCTCGCCTGGCGCGGGATCGCGGTGGACGCCTTCGCGATCCCGCTACTCCTGTTCGCGCTGCTGCTGGCGGGGATCCAGTCGACCTTTCTCGGCCCGATCAAATATGCGATCCTGCCGCAACATTTGCGCAAGAGAGAGGTTCTGGCGGGAACCGGGTTGGTCGAGGCGGGCACCTATATCGCCATCCTCGCCGGCACCATCCTGGCCGGGGTGATCCCCGTCGAATATGTCGCCGGAGGCATCATGGTCACCGCAGTGGTCGGCTATCTGGCCAGCCGTCAGATTCCGCCCGCGCTGCCGATGGGCGAGATCGAACCGATCGACTGGAACGTGCTGCGCAGTTCGATCCGCCTTATCGCGGGAACGATGCACGACCGCCAGGTGTGGTACGCGATACTCGCGATCAGCTTCTTCTGGACCATCGGCGCGGTGCTGTTCATCCAGTTCCCGCCGCTCGCAAAGAACGTGCTGATGGCCAGCAAGGAAGTCGCGAGCCTGTTCCTGGTGGTGTTCTCGATCGGTGTCGCGATCGGCTCGGTGGGAATCAACACGCTGCTGCGCAACGTCGTTTCGGCCAGGCACGCGCCGGTCTCGGTGATCGCCATGGGGATCTTCGTGATCGGCTTCTACCTGATCGCGCGCGGCTGGTCGGGCGAGACCACCAGCGGTCTGCTCTCGATCGGCGAATTCGTGGTCCAGCCGATGGCACCGCTGCTGCTGATCAGCCTGCTGGGGATCGCGATATCGGGGGGCATGTTCGTGGTGCCGCTCTACGCCTTTCTCACCACGCGGGTGGCACCGGAATATGCCTCGCGCACCATCGCCGCCAACAATATCGTCAATTCGCTGGCGATGGTCGGCGGGGCGCTGCTGGTCATGGCGCTGACCGCGCTGGGCATGGCGGTGATCGAGCAGGTGCTGCTCAGCGCAGCCATGTGCCTGATCTCGGCCTGGCTCGGACGAAGGCTCTATCGCATCGAATGCGCGGCGGACGCAGTCGCCTAGACCAGAAAGGCGAGGGTGGCGGCGAAGGTCGCGAAATAGGTGGTCGCCGCGCCGCGGATGTCGCTCGCGGTCAGCCGCCAGGATTGCGGCGACGACTCGCCTTGGGATTCGCTCTGCTCGACTCTGCAGACATGCGGCGGCAGGCTGGCGCGGAAGGGATGGCGAGCGGTTTCATCGGTGAGGACAAGCGATCTTCTCATCATGCGCTGTTAACCACTTGGTAACCATAATGCTCCCGCCGAAATGCGAATTGCTCCGTTGTGGCACAACTGCCGTGCCGATTGCCTGCGCAAGCCGGTCCGGTTAACCCCGCCCGATGACCCAGACCTCTCCCGCCGGCGCGACGCCGGGTGCCGCCCGCCTGCTGCTCGACTGCCTCATCGAACAGGGCTGCGACCGCATCTTCACCGTCCCCGGCGAAAGCTTCCTGCCCGTGCTCGATGCGCTCCATGGCGAGAGCCGCGTCGATGTGGTGACCTGCCGACAGGAAGGCGGCGCCGCCTTCATGGCCTGCGCCGACGGGACCATGACCGGGCGGCCCGGCGTGTGCTTCGTCACCCGCGGGCCGGGCGCCACCAACGCGAGCATCGGAGTCCATGTCGCGATGCAGGATTCGCAGCCGATGATCCTGTTCGTCGGCGACGTCGCCTCTTCGATGCGCGATCGCGAAGGCTTCCAGGAACTGGATTTCGCCGCCTTCTTCGGTCCGATCAGCAAATGGGCGGCGCGGATCGACGACGAAGCGCGGATCCCCGAATATGTCGCGCGCGCCTACGCCACCGCGATCGCGGGGCGCCCCGGTCCCGTGGTTCTGGCGCTGCCCGAGGACATGCTCGGTCGCGCGGTCGAGGCCGTGCCCCGCCCCTTCGTCGCACGCCCCGCGCAGGCCCCCTGCCCCGATGCCATGCAGGCGCTGATGGCGCTGATCGCCGATGCCGCCGCGCCGATCGCCATCATCGGCGGGGCCGGCTGGAACGCCAAGGCCCGCCAATATTTCCAGCTCTTCGCCGAACGGCTCGGCCTGCCGGTCGCGACCGCCTTCCGCCGCCAGGACGCGATCAGCCCCTCAAGCCCGGTCTATGCCGGCAATCTCGGCTACGGCCCCAATCCGCAGCTGGTCGAGCGCGTCCGGCAGGCCGACCTCCTCATTGCGGTCGGCGCGCGGCTCGGCGAAGCGACCACCGATGGTTACACCCTCCCGGCGCTGGAAGGCGCCGACCGGACACTGGTCCACATCCATCCCGACCCCGAGGAATTGTCACGCGTCTACCAGACCGATCTCGCGATCTGCGCCGACATGGCCGAATTCGCCGAATCCGCCGCCTTATGGGATGATGAGGCCCCGATCGATTTCGACGCCGGGGCGCAGGCGCATGCCGAATGGGAGGAATGGGTCACTGCGCATCCCACCGACCATGCGCTCGACATGGGGGCCTGCGTCCAGTTCATGCGCGATACCCTCCCCGCGGACACCATCATCTGCAACGGGGCAGGCAATTTTTCTGGCTGGTGGCATCGCTACTGGCGCTACGAGGGCTTGCCCACCCAGCTCGCCCCCACCGCCGGGGCAATGGGCTACGGCGTACCCGCCGCAGTCGCCGCCTCGCGTCGCTTCCCCGATCGCACCGTGGTCGCGGTGGCGGGAGACGGCGATTTCCTCATGAACGGTCAGGAACTCGCGACCGCGGTCCAGCATGGCTGCGACCTGATCGTGATCGTGGTGGACAATGGCGCCTATGGCACCATCCGCATGCATCAGGAGCGCGAGTTTCCCGCGCGGATCTCGGCCACCGAGCTCGTCAATCCCGATTTCGCTGCGCTGGCGCAGGCCTTCGGCGGCTGGTCCGCACGCGCCGAAACCACGCAGCAGTTCAAGGATGCGCTGGTCGCGGCGAAGGGACGCTCAGGCTTGCGCCTGATCCACGCCCGCATCGACATCGAGCAGCTGGCCGCCAGCGGCGCGAGCGTCAGCGGGCTCCGCGCGCACGCAACCGCCTCAGATCCCGGCCATGCTTAGGATCACCGACCATTCGTCGGGCTGGATCTCCGCGACCGACAGTCGCGAATAGCGCACCAGCTCGCAATCGGCGAGCTTGGGCTCCGCCTTGATCTGCTTGAGCGTCACCGGATGCGGCAGCTCGGTCTTGGGCTTGACCTTGACCGCCGCCCATTTGCCTTCGGGATCGGTCGGGTCGGTGATCCCCGCCACGCTGATCTCGCAGATGCCGACGATCTCGAGCCCCTCGCGCGAATGGTAGAAGAAGGCCTGATCGCCCACCTCCATCGCCGCGAGATTGTTCTTCGCCTGGTGGTTGCGGACCCCGTCCCAGGTGCCCTCGCCCTCGGCGACCAGATCGCTCCAGCCATATTTGAACGGTTCGGATTTCATCAGCCAGTAGCGGGGCATGCAGGCGGTGTCCTTGTCTCGGCGAGTTTGTGTTCCGCCCGCGATAGGCAATCCGGCCCTGCTTCGCCACCGTCGATCCCGATCTTATTCGCGCACCAGCCCCCGAATTCCGCCGCGCTTAACCTGTTCTTCAGCCTCTTTGGGCAATAGCTTGCGCGGTCGCTCAGCACGAAGGGGGCGAGACTTGACTGCAGAACCAACCTCATTCCGCCAGGCGGTCGCCGAGAAATTTTCTCGGGCGAACCACCGGGAGAGGGATCTCGTAGCCTTCGGCATCGCTGCCGCTGCGATCATTCTCTTCATCGGCACCGGCGGTACGGTGATGCCCCAGCTGGTCAGCGCCTGGCGCGGTCTGTCCGAACAGCCCGATCTGCTGCTGAGCAACGCCCTGCTGCTCAATATCGCGCTGATCCTGCTCGGCTGGAACCGCTACAAATCGATGCACGCCGAGCTGGGCGATCGGCGCCGCTCGGAAGAGGAGGCGCGGCGGCTTGCGCAGATCGACCCGCTCACCGGCTGCTACAATCGCCGCAGCATCGCCCCTGCCATGGCCGAGCTGCTCGCCGAGGCCCAGAGCGAAGGCCGGGCGATGGCGGTCATCCTGGTCGATCTCGACAATTTCAAACAGGTCAACGACCTCAACGGTCACCATATCGGCGATGCGGTCCTTACCGAATCCTCGGACCGGATGGGCGACGTTCTGCCCGCCGATGCCCTGCTGGCACGGCTGGGCGGCGACGAATTCGCCGCTGCGGTCGTCTATGATCCCGTCCTGCCCGGCAAGATCGAACATCTCGCCTCGCTGCTGATCGAGCGGGTCTCGCAGCCGATCGCGGTGAAGGATACGGTCATCGATATCACCATGTCGGTGGGGATCGCCAGCAGCGTCAATCTGGTCAATCCGGTGGATACGGACGTCTCGACCAGGCTGATCCACAAGGCCGATATCGCGATGTACCAGGCCAAGAAGCAGGGGAAGAATCGCTTCTTCTGGTTCGAACCGGCGATGGAACAGGAATTGCGCTTTCGCAACGAGCTCGAGGGCGGGATCCGCAAGGGGATCGCCAAGGGCGAATTCGTCCCCTTCTACGAGCAGCAGATCGATCTCGAGACGGGCGAACTGGTTGGCTTCGAAATGCTCGCCCGCTGGCTCTCGCCCGAGATGGGGATCGTCGGACCGGACATCTTCATCCCCATTGCCGAAGAGATCGGCGTGGTCGCGGAAATGTCCGAGAACCTGATGAAGCAGGCTTTCGAAGACGCCAAGCGCTGGGATCCCAAGCTGACGCTGTCGGTCAATATCTCTCCGGTCCAGATGCGCGATCCATGGTTCGCCCAAAAGCTGATCAAGCTGCTGCTGCAGCACAATTTCCCGCCCTCGCGGCTCGATATCGAAATCACCGAAAGCGCGCTCCACGACAATGTCGGGCTGGTGCGCAGCATGATCACCAGCCTGCGCAATCAGGGCGTACGGGTCAGCCTCGACGATTTCGGGACCGGCTATGCCAGCCTGTCGCAATTGCGCTCGCTGCCCTTCGACCGGCTCAAGATCGATCGCAGCTTCATCAGCGAACTCAACACCGGCGAGCCGGGCTCGAGGCTGGTCGATGCCATCATCTCGATGGGCCACGGGCTCAAGATGCCCATCACCGCCGAGGGGATCGAGAACGAGGTGGTGCTCGGTATGCTGCGCAAGATGGGCGGGCTCAAGGGCCAGGGCTATCATTACGGTCGCCCGGAACCCGCCGATCAGGTGCTGACGCGGCTCCAGGATCGCGGGCTGCTCTCGAATCCCGAAACCGAAGGCACCGAACCCAAGCTCCGACCGATCAGCGGCAATCGCGCAGTCTGATACGCCCGGAATCTGACGTGCCGGGAATCTGAACCGTAAGGGTGGAAATTCGCCGCCCGGCGGCATAGATGCGCGCTCAGATGCGCGTTCCCTTCATCAAGATGCACGGCCTCGGCAATGATTTCGTCGTGCTCGATGCGCGCGCCGAGACCCTGCCGCCGACAAATGCGCGAGTTGCCGCGGCGCTGGCGGATCGCCGCGAAGGCATCGGCTGCGATCAGCTGGTGCTGCTCGAGCCGAGCGCCGATGCCGACTTCCGGATGCGGATCATCAACAGCGACGGCAGCGAAGTGGGTGCCTGCGGCAACGCCGCGCGCGCGGTGGCGCTGCTCCACGGCAGCGCGGCGCGGGTCGAAACCGCCGGCGGCATCATCGCGGTCGAACCCGATGGCGGCGGTGCGCGGGTCGACATGGGCCGCCCGCGCTTCGACTGGGATGCGATTCCCCTGGCCTATCCGATGGACACGCTGTCGATGCCGGTCGGCTGGGAGGGGATGGACAATCCCGCCGCGGTCAATGTCGGCAACCCGCATGTGGTGTGTTTCGTCGAGGATTGCGACACGGTCCCGCTCGATGAGCTGGGTCCCGAGATCGAAAACGATCCGCTGTTCCCCGAGCGGATCAATGTCAATTGCGCCACCATCGAGAGCCGAACCCTTATCCGCCTGCGGGTATGGGAACGCGGCGCCGGCCTGACCCGCGCCTGCGGCACCGGCGCCTGCGCCACCGCAGTGGTCGCGATGCGGCGCGGACTGGTCGAAAACCGCGTCACGGTGGTGCTTCCCGGCGGTCCGCTGGCGATCGAATGGGCGGACAGCAATCCGGCGGCGGGCGCCAGCATCGTCATGACCGGTCCCGCGACCGAGGCCTTCCGCGGCTCCTTCGAATGGGACGACTACGCGTGAGCGCCGAGGTGATCTCGCTCGGCTGCCGGCTCAACCTGTCCGAAAGCGAGGACATCCGCGCCATGCTGGGCGGTTCGAGCGATCTGGTTGTGGTCAACAGCTGCGCCGTGACGCTCGAAGCGGTCCGCCAGACCCGGCAGGCGATCCGCAAGGCGCGCCGGGCGCATCCGGCGGCGCGGCTGCTGGTGACGGGCTGCGCCGCCGAGATCGAGCGCGATCAGCTGGCAGCGATGCCCGAGGTGGACGGATTGATCGCCAATTCCGCCAAGCTCGATCCGCGCGCCTGGAACGTGCCTGAACGCGCCACCGCGGTCGCGAGCCAGCACACCCGTGCCTTCATCGCGGTCCAGAACGGCTGCGATCACGCCTGCACCTTCTGCGTCATCCCGCAGGGTCGCGGAGCCAGCCGTTCGCTCACCGTCGATCAGGTCTGCGCCGAGGTCGAGCAGCATTGCGATCGGGGCACCGCCGAGGTGGTGCTGACCGGGGTCGATGTCACCAGCTGGGGGCAGGATCTGCCCGATCGCCCGCCGCTGGGCGTTCTGGTGCAGGCGATCCTCGACCGGTTCCCGCACTTGCGACGGCTCAGGATGTCCTCGCTCGACGGGGTCGAGATCGATCCGCTGCTGTTCGAACTGTTCGCGGGCGAGCGAAGGTTGATGCCGCATCTCCATCTCTCGCTGCAGCATGGCCACGATCTGATCCTCAAGCGGATGAAGCGCCGCCATCTGCGCGGCGATGCCATCGAGCTGGTTGGGCGATTGCGCGCGCGCCGCGCCGATCTCGCGGTGGGTGCGGATCTGAT
>JAHJPT010000032.1 GCA_018819685.1 Alphaproteobacteria bacterium | reverse complement strand
GAAACCGCGCCCGCCGAAGCCGCACCCGTCTACGCGCCGATCAACTACAGCATGGAGGAAGACCGCGAGAACATCCTCCTGCTCGACCTCTCCAATGGCGAGCGGGTGGCGATCCGGCTGATGCCGAGCTGGGCGCCCAACCATATCGAGCGGATCGAGACGCTGACCCGCCAGGGGTTTTACGACGGGGTGATCTTCCACCGCGTGATCGACGGCTTCATGGCGCAGACCGGCGATCCGACCGGGACCGGGCAGGGCGGGTCGTCGCTCCCCGATCTCGAGGCCGAATTCAATCCGATGCCGCATGTCCGCGGCACGTTGTCGATGGCGCGCGCGCAGGGCGAGGACAGCGCAAACAGCCAGTTCTTCGTCGTGTTCTATCCGCGCTTCAGCCTCGACAAGCGCTACACCAATCTGGGCCGGGTGATCGCGAATATGGCCGCGGTCGATGCGATCAATCGCGGCGAACCGCCCGCCGACCCGACCCGGATCGTGCAGGCTTCGCTGGCGAGCGACAACCGCCCGGTGCCGCCGCCGCAGGACTACCAGGCCCCTCCGGCAGCCGAGATCTCCGCCGACGATCTCAACGCGCCGATCGCACAATAAGCTTGCACGCGGCTCGGCCCGCGTCGGCGGGACCGGTCATGCCATGAACATCGACCTTTTCGATTTCGCGCTTCCGCCCGAGCGGATTGCGCTGCGCCCGGTTCGCCCGCGCGACGCGGCGAAGATGCTGGTCGTGAGAGGCGAAGGCGCTTTCGAGGATCGCGGGGTACGCGACCTGCCCGATCTGCTGCGCGCCGGCGACGTTCTGGTGTTCAACGACACCCGCGTGATCCCCGCGCAGCTCGAGGGGCGTCGGGGCGAGGCGACAATCGGCGCGACGCTGCACAAGCGGGTCGATCTGCGCCGCTGGCAGGCCTTTGTCCGCAACGCCAAGCGGGTCCGGGAAGGCGATCTTCTCACCTTCGGCGGCGGGGTGACCGCCACGGCCGAGGCGCGCCACGAGGACGGCAGCTTCACGCTGTGCTTCGCTGGCGAGGAACCCGTCGAACTGCTGCTCGAACGCGCGGGCACCATGCCGCTGCCGCCCTATATCGCAGGCAAGCGCGGCACCGATGCGCAGGATCGTGAGGACTACCAGACCATGTTCGCACGCGAGGACGGCGCGGTGGCGGCACCCACCGCCTCGCTGCATTTCACCGCCGAACTGGTGGGTGCGCTCGATCGCGCGGGCATCGGACGCGAGACGCTGACCCTTCATGTCGGGGCGGGGACCTTCCTGCCGGTCAAGGCGCAGGACACCGCCGATCATGTGATGCACGCCGAATGGGGGCGGATCGAACCGGAGGTCGCAGAGCGGCTCAACGCCGCGCGGCGAGCGGGCGGGCGGATCGTCGCGGTGGGCACCACCTCGCTGCGCCTGCTCGAGAGCGCCACCGGCGAGGACGGCGTGATCGCACCCTTCGCCGGCGACACCGCCATCTTCATCACCCCCGGCTATAGCTTCCGCGCGGTGGACGGGCTGATGACCAATTTCCACCTGCCCAAATCGACTCTGTTCATGCTGGTCAGCGCGATGATGGGCCGCGAGCGGATGCAGGAAGCCTATGCCCATGCGATCGCGAACGAATATCGCTTCTACAGCTATGGGGATTCCAGCCTCCTGCTCCCCTGACCGGCGCTCCTGGCGGGTAGCTTCATCATCGCTGCTTGCAATCCTGTCCCCGCGGGCACACTTGCACGCCATGTCCGAACCCATTCTCGAGCTCACCGGCCTGACCAAGGTCTATCCCGGCGGGCTGCGAGCGCTCGACGATGTCGATCTCACCATCAACAAGGGCGAGATATTCGCGCTGCTTGGGCCGAATGGAGCGGGCAAGACCACGCTGATCGGCGCGGTCTGCGGGATGGTCACACCAAGCTCCGGCACGATCCGCGCATTCGGTCACGATCTTGCGCGCGACTGGCGCCAGGCCCGCAAGCGGATCGGGCTGGTGCCTCAGGAACTTGCCACCGACATGTTCGAACCCGTGCGCCGCGCGGTCGCCTTCTCGCGTGGGTTGTTCGGCCTCCCGCCCAACCCCGAGCGGATCGAGAAGATCCTGCGTTCGCTCAGCCTGTGGGACAAGCGCGACGAGCGGATCATGGCGCTTTCGGGCGGGATGAAGCGCCGGGTGCTGATCGCAAAGGCGCTGGCGCACGACCCGGATTTGCTGTTTCTCGACGAGCCCACCGCGGGCGTCGACGTCGAATTGCGCAAGGGCATGTGGCAGCTGATCGACGAGATGCGCGGGCGCGGGGTCACCGTGATCCTCACCACCCACTACATCGAGGAAGCCGAGGAAATGGCCGACCGCGTCGGAGTGATCCGCAACGGCCGCCTGCTGATGGTCGACGAGAAGGCCAAGATGATGGCGCGGCTTGGAAGGACGGAGGCGCATATCGCGCTGGCGGAGCCGATGGCCGCGATCCCGCCGGCGCTCGCGCATTTCCCGATCGAGATCGAGCAGGACGGGCTCGGCCTGTGCTATCGCGGCGGCGACGGGACCGGCAAGGGCAAGCAGGAAGTCGCCGCGCTGACCAAGGCACTGACCGGCGCCGGAATCGACTATGTCGGGATCGACGTGTGCGAAAGCAGCCTCGAGGACATCTTCGTCTCGGTGCTGGGCGAGAAAGACGTGCCGCAGCAAACCAAGGTCGAGAGGGAAGCCTTCTGATGCATTTCAGTGCCCGTTCGGCCTGGTCGATCTTCATCCGCGAGATCATGCGCGCGTTTCGCACCGCCTTTCAGTCGATCATCGCCCCGGTGCTCACCACCTCGCTTTATTTCATCGTCTTCGGCGCGGCGATCGGCGGCCGCATGCCCGATCTCGGCGGCGTGGATTACGGCGCCTTCATCATCCCCGGCCTGCTGATGCTGACGCTGCTGGGGGAGACCACCAGCAACGCCAGCTTCGGCATCTACATGCCGCGTTTTACCGGCACGATTTACGAACTGCTGTCGGCCCCGGTCGGGGTGGGCGAGACCTTGGCGGGCTTCGTCGGGGCGGCGGCGGTCAAGAGCCTGATCCTGGCCGCGATCATCTTGCTGACCGCGCGGCTGTTCGTCGATTACTCGATCGCGCATCCGGTGCTGGCCTTCGTCTACATCATCCTGGTTGCGGCGAGTTTCAGCCTGTTCGGCTTCATCCTCGGGGTCTGGGCCGACAATTTCGAGAAGCTGGGGATCATCCCGCTGCTGTTCCTCACCCCGCTGACCTTCCTCGGCGGAACTTTCTACTCGATCGAGATGTTGCCTCAGCCCTGGGACACGATCGCGCTGTTCAATCCGATCGTCTATCTGGTCAGCGGCTTGCGCTGGACGTTCTACGGCAGCGCGGATGTCGACATCTGGATCAGTTTCGCGATCACGCTGGGCTTCCTCGCGACCTGCATCGCCATCATCGCCACCATCTTCAAGACGGGCTGGCGACTGCGCGCCTGATTGGCTAGGCCCACCGGGTCATGACTCTGAACGTACGGCATTTTCTCCTTCCGGCGATGGCGTCGGTCGCGCTGCTCGCCTCGCCTGCCCGGGGCGAACTTCCGCAAGGAGTGAGCAAGATGATCGAGGCAGCGCGCGCCACGGGCGATGCGGCCAAGGTCGCCACCGCGCTCGAACTCGCGCGCAGTGCCTTCCCCGAGAAGGCGGAAGAAATCGCCGCGATCGAAGCCGAATGGGCAGCGGCCAAGGCCGAGCGCGATGCGCTTGCCGCCGCGCAGCACGAAGAGAAAATCCGCACGGCGAGTGCGTTCGACCTTTGGAGCGGCGAAGGCGAGCTGGGCGGTTTCCAGTCGAGCGGCAACAGCGAAACGGCCGGCCTCACGGCCTCGCTATCGCTCGTGCGCAAGGGCATCGACTGGACGCACCGGGTGCGTGCCCGGGCGGATTATCAGCGTCAGAACGGCGTCACCAGCCGCGAGAACTTCCTCTTTGCCTACGAGCCGCGCTGGCAATTCGGCGAGGACGTGTTCGCCTACGGACTGGCGCAATACGAGCGCGACCGGATCCAGGGCTATACCGGTCGCTATGCGATCTCGGGCGGGCTGGGATACAACATCGTCGACAACGGTGACCTCTCGCTCTCCGTCAAGGCGGGGCCCGCCTTCCGGGTCACCCAATCCACCGACGGCAGCAGCGAGAGCCGCATCGCCGGACTGGTGGGGGTCGATTTCGACTGGCGGATCCTCGAGCGGCTGACGCTCACGCAGGATGTCAACGCACTCGCCGAGACCGGCGGTCAGGCGGTGGCGGTGTTCGATGCCGCCGGCACCACCCTCAATCTGATCACCGGGCTGGATTTCCGGGTCACCGACAGTCTGCGCGCGCGACTGTCCTATCAGGTGGACTACGACAGCAATCCTCCCGTCGGCAACGTCACCACGGACACGCTGACGCGCGCCACCATCATCTACGGGTTCTGACCATGACCGAACGGTTCTCCTTCCGCATCGACGCCACCGACGGCAAGGCGCGCACCGGTCGCATCGCAATGTTGCGCGGTGAGATCCGCACGCCCGCCTTCATGCCCGTCGGAACCGCGGCGACGGTCAAAGCGATGAAGCCCGAGGCCGTGCGCAAGACCGGTGCCGACATCATCCTGGGCAACACTTATCATCTGATGCTGCGCCCCGGTGCAGAGCGGATGGCGCGACTTGGTGGGCTCCACTCGTTCATGAACTGGCAGCGCCCGATCCTGACCGACAGCGGCGGCTATCAGGTGATGAGCCTGTCCGAGCTCAACAAGCTCACCGAGGAAGGCGTCGAGTTCCGCAGCCATCTCGATGGCTCGAAGCACATGCTGACCCCCGAACGCTCGATGGAAATCCAGCGGCTGCTGGGATCCGACATCGTCATGGCCTTCGACGAATGTCCGCGCGCCGATCGCCCGTTCGCCGAGATCGAGGCAAGCATGGATATGTCGATGCGCTGGGCGAAGCGCAGCCGCGACGCCTTCGACACCGGCGGCGATCACGCGGCGCGCGCCGCATTGTTCGGTATCCAGCAGGGTGCGCTCGACGAGGGCCTCCGCGCCCGCTCCGCCGCAGCGCTGCGCGCAATCGGCTTCGACGGCTACGCCATCGGCGGACTGGCGGTGGGCGAGGGGCAGGAGGCGATGTTCGCCACGCTCGATTTCGCGCCCGACCAATTGCCCGAGGACGCGCCGCGTTATCTCATGGGGGTCGGCAAGCCCGACGATCTGGTCGGCGCGGTCGAACGCGGGATCGACATGTTCGACTGCGTGCTGCCGAGCCGTTCGGGCCGCAACGGCCAGGCCTTTACCTGGAACGGGCCGATCAATTTGCGCAACGCGCGCTTCGCCGAGGATTTGGAGCCCCTGGATTCGCGCTGCGCCTGCGACACCTGCGCCACCTACTCGCGCGCCTATCTCCACCATCTGATCAAGGCCGGCGAAATCCTCGGCGCGATGCTGATGACCGAACACAACATCGCTTTTTACCAGCAGCTGATGCAGGCGATGCGCGATGCGATCGGTGCAGCTCGTTTCGCCGGCTTTGCGGATGATTTCCGGCGGGATTATTGCAAGACCTGAAAGGCTTGCGCCTTCTTCGCGCGCCGGTAGACTGCCCTTGAGATTGAAATCGGGGGGTCTTTTCCATGAATTTACGCTTTTCTCTAGCTACAGCAGCGTCTGTCATCGCGGTGGCCGTTGCCGGAAGCTTTCCTGCGCCGGTTGCGGCCGAAACTCTGGAGGAGACTGCGGCGCGTTTCGGGATCCGCCAGACGGTGCAGCAAATCAGCCTCTCTCCTTCGGGCCAGAAGATCGCCTTTATCGAGCCCGGTCCACAAGGGAGCGAAATCCTCAACGTGATCGATCTCGCCGGAGATGGCACGATCGAACCGATCCTCACCAACAGCGAGCAACGCGCGGATTTGACGCGATGCGACTGGGCTACCGATCAACGTCTGGTTTGCATGATCGACAGCGTCAGCGAAGGTTCGGGGGTGCTGATCGGGTTCTCTCGGGTTTTCGCGGTCGGCCCGGATGGATCCGAGCCAGTGCTGCTCACACCCCCCAACAATATGCGTGCGCTGGGCTATCGACAGGACGGCGGCAGCGTTCTCGCGCTCGATGTCCCGGGCGAAGACGACACCGTCCTGATGACCAAGGAATTCGTTCCGGAGCGGACGATCGGTACCCGTCTCGCCAACGAAGCGAGCGGGCTCGGCGTGGAAGAAGTCAATGTTATCAACGGCCGCCGCAAGAAATTGGAGAACCCGGATAGCGATGCGGTCGACTATATAGCCGATGATACGGGCGCGCTGCGGATGAAGGTGCGTCATCCCAAAGGCGTCGGCGCCAATCTGGGCGACAAGCAGTTTTTCTATTATCGCGACCCGGGCGAATCCAAGTGGAACCTGCTTTCCGAGGTGACTCTCGACGCGCAGAGCGCGGCGGGCTTCATCCCCGTCGCGATCGATTCGCGACGCAACGCGGCTTTCGGGTTCGACACCGTCGAGGGATACACGGGCGTAGTCGAAGTGCCGCTCGATGGCGTCGGCGAACCCAGCATCGTGATGACGCGCGACGACGTAGACGTGGATCGCCTGATTCGCATCGGGCGCCAACGCCGGGTGGTGGGCGCGAGTTATGCCACCGAGAAGCGGGCGGTCGAATATTTCGATGCCGAGTTGAAGACATTCGCAGCGCAGTTGCAGGCTGCGCTGCCCGGCAAGCCCCTGATCAACATCGTCGGCGCCAATGCGGATGAGAGCCGCCTGCTGATAGTGGCATCGAGCGACGTCGATCCCGGGATGGTCTATCTTTACGATCGCGCCAGCCGCGAATTGAGCGAAGTGATGCCGGTGCGCCAGCATCTCCAGGATCGGACGATGGGCGCGATGACGCCCACCTCCTTTCCCGCGGCGGATGGTACGCAAATTCCGGGCTATCTGACATTGCCGCCCGGTTCGGACGGAAAGAATCTCCCCGCGATCGTCCTCCCGCACGGTGGACCGAGCGCGCGCGACGAATGGGGCTTCGACTGGCTGGTGCAGTTCTTCGTCGCGCGTGGCTACGCCGTTCTGCAGCCCAATTATCGCGGTTCCAGCGGCTATGGAAGCGCGTGGTTCGGACGGAACGGCTTTCAGGCCTGGGAAACCGCCATCGGCGACGTCAACGATGCCGGACGCTGGCTGGTCGCAGAGGGGATCGCCGATCCCGACCGTCTGGCCGTCGTGGGCTGGTCCTATGGTGGTTACGCGGCCCTGCAATCGCAAGTGCTCGATCCGTCGCTATACCAGGCCGTGGTGGCGATCGCTCCGGTGACCGACCTCGAACAATTGCGCGACGATGCCCGCCCCTATACCAGTTCCGCTCTCGTCGACGCTTTCATCGGTCGCGGCCCGCATGTGCGGGCCGGCAGCCCGGCGGAGCATGCGGATAGGTTCGCCGCGCCCGTGATGCTGTTTCACGGGACGCTCGATCAGAACGTCGCAGTGGGCCAGTCGCGGCTGATGGAAAAACGCCTCAAAAGCGCTGGCAAGCCGGTGCAATACGTCGAGTTCGATGGTCTCGACCACTCGCTTTCGGACAGTAGTGCACGCGCCGATATGCTCGAGCAGATCGATATTTTCCTGGGCAGCCGACTGGGCGATTGAGCGCTCGGCCCATTCGCCACCAACAAAAAAGGCGGCCCCTGCGGGCCGCCTTTTCTTTGAAGTCGGTGCTCGCCGATCAGCGCGAGTAGAACTCGACGACCAGATTGGGTTCCATCGTCACCGGATAGGGCACTTCGTCGAGCTTGGGCACGCGGGTGAAGGTCACCTTCTCGGTGCCGTCGGGCGCGACGTAGTCGGGGATGTCGCGCTCGGGCAGGCTCTGCGCTTCGATGATCAGCGCCATGTCCTTGGCCTTGGTGCCCAGGCTGATGACATCGCCCACGTCGCAGCGGCGCGAGGGGATGTTGCACTTCACGCCGTTCACATAGATGTGACCGTGATTGACGATCTGCCGGGCCGACCAAACGGTCGGGGCGAATTTGGCGCGATAGACGATCATGTCCAGGCGGCGCTCGAGGAGGCCGATCAGGTTCTGGCCCGTGTCGCCCTTCATCCGCGTCGCGTCCGAATAGGTGCGCTTGAACTGCTTCTCGGTCACGTCGCCATAGTAGCCCTTGAGCTTCTGCTTGGCGCGCAGTTGCAGGCCGAAATCGCTGACCTTGCTCTTGCGGCGCTGGCCATGCTGACCGGGGCCGTAGGAGCGCTTGTTGACCGGGGAATTCGGACGACCCCAGATGTTTTCGCCCATCCGGCGGTCGAGTTTGTGCTTGGCGCTCTTGCGCTTCGACATAAGTCTTTCCTTCGATTTGCTGTCGCCACCCCGATGGTGGCGCTTGAACCCGGTATCGCACCACTGGAGCTATTCTCCAGCGCGGCCGCCGCTTCACCGGGGTGCGGAGCCAATTCGCGAAGCGCGCGCCTTAGCAGGCCTGCGCTGCGGGTCAAGATGCGAGATCGGCACTCGACAAATGGGGGAGCGAACGGCAGTGCGCCTCGCCATGACCAGCGATACCAAACGCCCGGAAGACTGCAACGACATGCGCGAGGTGCGCGCCGGCGTCGATGCCACCGATCGCGCGCTGATGGAGATGCTCGACCGTCGCTACGGCTACATGCGCGCCGCCGCGCGGATCAAGCAAGATCGCGGCGCGGTTCGCGACGAGGCGCGCAAGGCGGAGGTGATCGCCAATGCGAGCACCGATGCCGAGGCGCGTGGACTTCCTGCCGACCAGCTGGCGGAAATCTGGGACCGCCTGGTCGAAAGCTCCATCGCCTATGAAGCGCTCGAGTGGGACCGGATCAGAGAGGCCGGCTGAGCCCTCCGGCCCTCTCAATTCCCGCGATTGAATTCGCGCCATTGCTCGCTGGTCATGCACACCCTTTCGCGCTGACGGCTGCCGGTCTGGATGGCCACCCGACGGCAAATCTGCTTTGCTTCGGAAGCCTGCTGGGGCGCCGCTTCCGGTTTCTTTTCGCCCTGGACTTCCTTCTGGGCGGGCTCTGCCGCGGATGCGGGAGCTCCGGTCAGTGCGAGCGCGAGTACAAGCGAGGAGAAAAGGTTGCGCATAATGGGTCCTTGGCAATTCCGGTGTGATTACCGGCGGCTAACCGGCATGGGACCGCACCGCCAGCGAATTGTGCGACCCGGCTCAATCAATCGCGCCGCTTTCGCGCAAGCGTGGTGAGAACTCCGCGCAAAGTCCTCACCTCGAGATGATTCCAGCCCGGCTTGGTGAGCACATTGCGCAGCGTGGTTCGCGTCACTTGCTCGCGGATTTCGGGTTGGAAATAGCCCTTGGGCTCGAGCATCGACTCCAGGTGCCCGATCAGCCCGTCGAGCTCCTCCTGCGGGGCCGGGGGCAGGATTTCCTCGCGCGTGGGCTGGGTAAGGCTGCGGGTCTTGGACCATTCATAGGCGCATATTATCACCGCCTGCGCCAGGTTGAGCGAGCCGAATTCCGGATTGATCGGAACGGTGATGATTGCCCGCGAAAAACCGACGTCCTGGATATCCAGGCCCGAGCGTTCGGGGCCGAACAGCAGCGCGCTCTTGCCCGGCGCGGTCGCGATCGTGCACGCCGCTTCCTCGGGCGTGACCACCGGCTTGGTGATCCCGCGCTTGCGCACCGTGGTGGCATAGACATGCGCGCAATCCGCCACCGCTTCCGCGACAGTATCGAACAGTGGCGCCTCGGCCAGAACGCAATCCGCGCCCGCCGCCGCTGGCCCGGCGCTAGGATTGGGCCAACCATCGCGCGGCGCGACGAGGCGCATCTCGGTGAGGCCAAAATTGAGCATCGCCCGCGCCGCCTTGCCGATGTTTTCGCCCAGCTGCGGCCGGACGAGGACGATGGCGGGGGGCTGCAACCCCTGCGCGTCAGTCACTCGCAATTCCGCCCGACAGTTTTGCGGGCGCGGCGTTCTGCACCGTGCTGGCGAATTCCTCGAAATCGCGCGCTTCGCTGAAATCGCGATAGACGCTGGCGAAGCGGATATAGGCGACGCTGTCGATCTGGCGCAGCCCGTCCATAACCATCTCGCCGATGCGGCTGGATGGGATTTCGGCCTCTCCGGCGGTTTCGACCTGGCGCTGGATGCCCGAGACGAGCTGGTCGATGCGTTCGGGCGCGACATCGCGCTTGCGACAGGCGAGGCTGATCGACTGCTCGAGTTTGCGCCGTTCGAACGGTTCGCGCCGCGCCGCCTCGCCATCGCGGCCCGACTTCACCACCGTCACCTCGCGCAATTGCACGCGTTCGAATGTGGTGAAGCGGGCACCGCAATGCGAACACTGCCGCCGCCGGCGGATTGCGGCATTGTCCTCGGCGGGACGCGAATCCTTAACCTGACTGTCGTCATGGGCACAAAACGGGCAGCGCATTCAGGAGGTTACTTCTTGATCCTGTTGTAGAATGCGAACCCCGCACCCGCGACGAGACCCAAGGGCAGGCTCACCACCGGCAGCAATGCGCCGGCCAGCGCGCCGATTGCGGCTCCCGCCAGCACCGGCTTGGTGGAAGGATGGCTCATCCCGTCCTTCGCCATGCCGGAAATCTCGGCCTTCGCATCATCGACCCAGTTGGGATCGTTCGGATTGTGTTCGCTCATAGTGCTACATCCCTGGATAGACGGGGAAAGCCCGGCACAGCTCGCTCACCCGGCTGCGGACGCTTTCCTCGACGCGATCATCGCCCTCGGGACCGCTGCTGGCAAGCCCGTCGACGACTTCGGCGATCAATTTGCCGATGGTGCGAAACTCCTCGGTGCCGAAACCGCGCGTGGTTCCGGCTGGGGTGCCGAGACGCACGCCGCTGGTGACGAAGGGGCTGCGCGTGTCGAAGGGGATGCCGTTCTTGTTGCAGGTGAGCCATGCGCGGTCGAGCCCGGCTTCGGCCGCCTTGCCGGTGACATCCTTGGCGCTGAGATCGACCAGCATCGAATGATTGTCGGTCCCGCCGGAAACCACGCGCAGGCCGTGCTCTTCGAGGCTGGCCGCCAGCGCGCGGGCGTTGTCGACCACGCGCTGGGCGTAATCGGCGAATTCGGGCCGCAAGGCTTCGCGAAAAGCCACCGCCTTGGCGGCGACGACATGCATCAGGGGGCCGCCCTGCATTCCCGGGAACACCGCCATGTTGATCGGCTTGGTGAGCGCCTCGTCGTTCCACAGGATAACGCCCGAGCGCGGACCGCGCAGGCTCTTGTGGGTCGTGGTGGTGACGACATGTGCGTGAGGAATCGGGTTGGGGTGCGCGCCGCCCGCGACCAGGCCCGAGATGTGACTCATGTCGACCAGCAGATAGGCGCCGACCTCGTCGGCGATTGCGCGGAAGCGCTGCCAGTCCCACACGCGCGAATAGGCGGTGCCGCCGGCGATGATCAGCTTTGGGCGATGCTCGCGCGCGGTTGCGGCGACCGCATCCATGTCGATCAGCTCGTCTTCCTGGCGCACACCGTAGGAGACCGGGTTGAACCATTTGCCGCTCATATTGACCGGCGAGCCGTGGGTGAGATGGCCGCCCGAATTGAGATCGAGCCCCATGAAGGTGTCGCCCGGCTCGAGTAGCGCGAGGAACACCGCCTGGTTCATCTGCGAGCCGGAATTGGGCTGCACATTGGCAAACTGGCAGTCGAACAGCTTCTTGGCCCGCTCGATGGCAAGGGTTTCGGCGATGTCGACGAACTCGCAGCCGCCATAATAGCGCTTACCCGGATAGCCTTCGGCATATTTGTTGGTCATGATCGAGCCTTGGGCTTCGAGCACGGCGCGCGAGACGATGTTTTCCGAGGCGATCAGTTCGATCTCATGCCGCTGGCGACCCAGTTCACTCTGGATCGAGCCATACACTTCCGGATCGGCTTCGGCCAAGGGCCGGTTGAAAAAGGCAT
>JAHJPT010000347.1 GCA_018819685.1 Alphaproteobacteria bacterium | reverse complement strand
GTGGGCGACATCTTCCTGCTCGCCGATGCGCTGGGGGTCGAGCGCTTTACCGTGATCGGCCACGACTGGGGCGGCGCGATCGCCTGGGGGGTGGCGCTGATGGGCCAGATGAATGGCCGCGTGGCCCGCGCGGTGGTGGCCAATGCCCCGCACCCGGCAATCTTCCAGCGGCTGCTCTACACCAATCCGGTCCAGCGCGAGGCGAGCCAGTATATGCGCGGGTTCCGCGATCCGGCGAATGACGCTCTGGTGCGCGAGCACGGGCTTGGCGGCATCCTGCTGCAGGAAATCCGCTGGGATGCGCCCGACAAGATGGAGCCCGAGGAGCGCACGCAATTGCTCGAGGAGTGGCAGGATCGCGACGCCGCCTTCGCCATGCTCAACTGGTATCGCGCCAGCCCGATCGACATCCCAGCGCCCGATGCACCCTACGAATTGCCCGAAGGCTGGACTCCGCCTCCACTTCCACCGCTGACGATCCCCACGCTGGTGATCTGGGCGCTCGACGATCTCGCGCTGCCGCCGGAAAACCTTGAGGGGCTGGGCGAGGTGGTGAAGGATTTGACGCTCGTCGAAGTGCCTGATCGCGGACATTTCGTCCCTTGGGAAGCGCCCGGGGCGGTCAATGCGGCAATGGCGGAGTTTCTGGAGCGGACGGCCTAACCGCCCAGCCACTCCACCCACGCGCCATGCGGATGCGCATTGGCGAGATGCACCGGCGCCTCGCCGCCGGGCCAGTATCGCACCTTGAGTTCGTGCTGGAAGGTATCGCGATTGGTTTCCAGCGCGATATGCGCCAACGGCTTTTCGGCGGTGGCGGCGGCTCCGGCCTCCTCCATCGCCGTCTCGATCCGCTCCTGCGTGAACTCGGGCAGATACTGCCACATGATCGAATGCGCGATCACCCGCGTCACGCCGGCTTCCTGCTTTCGCGTCACTTCCTTGATCACCCAATCGCCCGCATCCATCCGTTCGATTTCAGGTGACATACGCTGCGCCAGCGCGATCGCTGCATCGATGCGCGCCATCCTGCCGGTCGCTTCGGGCCAAACATAGCTCTTGAGGCGCAGCGCCTGCCGCTCGTCGGCGAGGTCTACCGGCGCAATGTCGCTGCCGCGCGCATCGACGAAGCCGATGGCGCTCGCGGGCGGAGGCGAGCCGCGCCATTCGGGTGCGATCTGCATCCGGCTGCTGCTCGGTCCCGTCGTCACCCCGCCGAGATTGTAACGATAGCGGCCCATCATGGTGTTGATGCCGGCACTCGCGCCGATCTCGAGCCATTCGAACCGCGCGGTCGTGCGGCCGTCCGCCAGCCACAGCAGAGCCGCGGCGAAGCTGGCGGACCGCCCGGCTTCATTGGTCTGCGGCGGTCCGTCGAGCCAGGGCATCAGCTGCGCGTCATGCGCTTCCACGATTTCGCAAATGAGCGCATCGACATCGCCCTGCGAGGCAACGCGGCCTGCGTATATATCCTCCAGCCGCGGCTCCTCGCCCGTCAGCAGCAAATTGTGAATACCGCCAGCGATCCGCAGCGGCATGGCGTCGCGCAAGCTCAGCCCCTGCCAGGCGAAGATGCGGCGAGCGGTGGCAGCGTGGCTGTTTTCCAGTGCCAACAGCCCGCGTATGACCTGCGCCGTGCCCGGAGCGCCCGCCTTTTCGGCGTGCTGTGCCTGCCATTCGATCGCTTCGGGGATCGAAGCCAGATCCATCACGCCGTCATCGGCCATATCCGTTGCCCTTTTTCGTCCGTGACCCTATCTGCCGCACCGCAATGACCGACAGTCTAACCTTCGCCATTCCCAAGGGCCGCATCCTCGAAGAGGCGCTGCCCGTGATGGCCCGCGCCGGGGTGGTGCCCGAGGACGCTTTCCACGACAAGACCAACCGCTCGCTCACCTTCGGGACGACGCGCGAGGACATGCGGCTGATCCGGGTGCGCGCCTTCGATGTCGCCACTTTCGTGGCGCATGGCGCGGCGCAGGCGGGCATCGTCGGCTCGGACGTGATCGAGGAATTCGACTACGCCGATCTCTACGCGCCGGTCGATCTCGACATCGGCCATTGCCACCTCGCGGTCGCCGAACCCGAGCGTGCATCGGAAACGATCTGCAGCGCCAGTCATCTGCGGGTCGCGACCAAATATCCCAATATCACCCGGCGGCATTTCGAGCGCCAAGGGATCCAGGCCGAATGCGTCAAACTGAACGGCGCGATGGAGATCGCCCCGGTGCTCGGTCTCGCCGGGCGGATCGTCGATCTGGTTTCCACCGGTCGGACGCTCAAGCAGAACGGTCTGGTCGAGACCAGCCGGATCATGGAGATTTCGGCCCGGCTGATCGTCAACCGCGCAGCCCTCAAGACCGATCCCCGCGTCGGCGCGCTGGTCGAGGCGTTCCGCGCCGATGCCTCCGCGCGCAAGGCCGCTTGATGCAGTTCCTCGACGCCGCTGCCGCCGATTTCGAGCAGGCCTTCACCAGGATCGTTCGCAACAATCGCGACAACGATGCCGATGTCGGCCGCGACGTCGCCACCATCCTCAACGAGGTGCGCGCTCGCGGCGACGATGCTCTGGTAGAATACACCATGCGCTTCGACGGACACCGGCTGACCGACGACGGCGACTGGCGGATCTCGGCCGAACAATGTCGCGCCGCCTACGACGCGCTCGATCCCACGCTGCGCGACGCGCTCCAGCTCGCCGCCGACCGCATCCGCGCCTATCACGAGCAGCAATTGCCCCAAGACAGCGACCGCACCGATGGCATCGGTATGCGGCTCGGCTCGCGCTGGCTGCCGGTGGATGCCGCGGGGCTCTACGTCCCCGGCGGGCGTGCCTCCTATCCCTCCTCGCTGCTGATGAACGCGATCCCTGCCAAGGTTGCGGGTGTGAAGCGGCTCGCGGTCGCCACACCCACGCCCAAGGGCGGGACCAATGCGCTGGTGCTGGCCGCCGCGCATATCGCCGGGATCGACGAGATCTGGCGCGTCGGCGGGGCGCAGGCGGTGGCCGCGCTCGCCTATGGCACCAAGCGGATCGCCAAGGTCGATGTCGTCACCGGCCCCGGCAACGCCTGGGTCGCCGAGGCCAAGCGCCAGCTCTATGGCGTCGTCGGGATCGACATGGTCGCGGGGCCGAGTGAAATCCTGGTCATTGCCGATGCCGACAACGACCCCGAATGGATCGCCGCCGACCTGCTGAGCCAGGCCGAACATGACCCGACGAGCCAGTCGATCCTGTTCACCGACGACGCCGATTTCGCCGATGCGGTCGCCGCCGCGGTTGCGCAAGTCATCCCGACGCTCAGCACCGCAGCGACGATGCAGGCGAGCTGGGCCGACAATGGCGCGGTCATCGTCGTGCCGCGCCTTGCCGATGCCATCC
>JAHJPT010000004.1 GCA_018819685.1 Alphaproteobacteria bacterium | reverse complement strand
CCGCCCTCGGCCGCGCCACCCACCTTCCGGTTCCCTCGCGCAGCGGCGCGCAGGTCGGCGACGGCATCTTCGTGACCGGAGCGCTCGGCGCGGCGATGCTCGGACACGACGCGCTCACCGGCGGCGCGCAAGCCGACACTGCCGCCTATCTGCGCCCCCTTCCGCTGCTCGCCGAAGGCCGGGCGCTCGCGCCGCTGGTAACCGCGATGATGGATATCTCCGACGGACTGCTGCTCGACGCCTGGCGGCTCGGCAACGCGAGCGGCGTATCGCTGGATCTGCAGAGCGCGAGCATCCCGGTAGCGGTCGAGGCCCGCCGCGATGAGTGCCTGCGCTGGGGCGACGACTACCAGCTGCTCTTTACTGCGCCCGCCGACCCCCCCCTGCCCCTCGCCGCCAGCCGGATCGGGACGGTTGCGCCGCTCGGTGATGGCCCGCTGCGGCTCGACGGGCGCCTCCTCTCCCCCGAGAGCGGGCTCGGCTACACCCACGGCTGAGCCGCAGCGGCTCTTTGGGCTTCGGGCTTGTCAGGCACACGAGCCGCTATATACCTTCCCCATCATGCGCCCACACACTCGCGAGGGAGCGCATACACAATAAGCGGGGAGGGAAAATTCAGTGAACCTAGTTCTTATAGCGATCGGGTTGGGACTGCTGGCCATTATCTATGGCTTCGTCACCAGCCGCCAGGTCCTGCGCGCGGGCGCGGGCAATGAGCGAATGCAGGAAATCGCCGGCGCCATCCAGGAAGGCGCACAGGCCTATCTCAAGCGCCAATACACCACCATCGCCATCGTCGGCGTCGTCGTCGCCGTTCTGGTCGGGGTCTTTCTCGGCATCATTCCGGTGGTCGGCTTCGTTATCGGTGCGATCCTCTCGGGCGTCGCTGGCTTCATCGGGATGAACATCTCGGTCCGCGCCAACGTCCGCACCGCCGCCGCCGCGCAGAGCGGTCTGCAGCAGGGGCTCACCCTCGCCTTCCGCTCCGGCGCCATCACCGGCATGCTCGTCGCCGGGCTCGCGCTGCTCGCGATCGCGGTGTTCTTCTACTATCTCGTCGCGGTCGCCGGCCACGCCGCCAACAGCCGCGAAGTGATCGACGGGCTGGTCGGACTCGCCTTCGGTGCCTCGCTGATCTCGATCTTTGCGCGGCTGGGCGGCGGGATCTTCACCAAAGCCGCCGATGTCGGTGCCGATCTGGTCGGCAAGGTCGAGGCGGGCATCCCCGAGGACGATCCGCGCAACCCTGCGGTGATCGCCGACAATGTGGGCGACAATGTCGGCGATTGCGCCGGCATGGCCGCCGATCTTTTCGAAACCTATGTCGTCACCGTCGGCGCCACCATGGTGCTGACCGCGCTGCTGCTGAGCGGTCTGGGCGACATGCTGCTCCCGATGATGGCGCTGCCGCTGCTGATCGGCGGGGTCTGCATCGTCACCAGCATCATCGGCACCTATTTCGTCCGCCTCGGCGGCGGCACCAACATCATGGGCGCCATGTACAAGGGCTTCCTCGTCACCGCGGTGCTGTCGATCCCGGCGATTTGGCTGGCGATGCAATTCGCGCTCGGCGATTTGAACACCGTGATGGGCGGCGCCAATCTCGCCGCGGTCGATCCGGGCGCGCCGCTCGCCGAGGAAGGCACCGCGTCGCTCCTCCCCTTCACCGGCTGGGACCTGTTTGGGTCGGCGATGATCGGCCTGCTGCTCACTGGGGTGATCATCTGGATCACCGAATATTACACCGGGACCAATTTCCGCCCGGTGCGCTCGATCGCCAAGGCTTCGGAGACCGGCCACGGCACAAACGTGATCCAGGGTCTGGCGATCAGCCTCGAATCGACCGCGCTGCCGACGCTGGCGATCGTCGCCGGGATCATCGGCGCCTACCAGTTCGCGGGGCTGATGGGCATCGCCTATGCCGCCACCTCGATGCTGGCGCTGGCGGGCATGGTCGTGGCGCTCGACGCCTATGGCCCGGTCACCGACAACGCCGGCGGGATCGCCGAAATG
>JAHJPT010000346.1 GCA_018819685.1 Alphaproteobacteria bacterium | reverse complement strand
TCAGGAAGCGCTGCGCCGACTGGATCGCCTTATTGTAATCGGCACCGGCGTAATAGCTGAACGCGCTCATCAGCTGCGCGCGGCGGGCCCAGGGCGAATAGGGGTGCTGGCGCTCGACCTCGTCGAACAGCGCCGCGGCCAGCGTCGGCTGGTTGCGGTCGAGCCGCTGCTTGGCCACGGTGTAGAGCGATTCGACATCGCGGGCCACATAGGCGGTGTCCCGCTCGCCGCTCCCGGTGGAGGCGCAGGCGCCGGTGAGCAGGGTGGCGCCCGCGAGCGCGGCGGCGAGGATCGGCTTTGTGGTCATGGGGCAGGCCTATAGCCAGCGCCGCGCTGAACGCCAAGTGAAGGTATGGACCCGGCGGCGCTTAATGCACGGAAGCTGCAGTTCGGCGGCGCAAGCGCAGGCAAGCGCCGGCTCAGTTCACCCCTTCGGGCGCATCCCACAGCAGATGGCGGTTTTCCAGCATCACCAGATTGGAGCTGCGGATGATCTCGCCCTTGGTGCGATAGCCCAGCAATTGCTCCGCTTCGGTATCGGGATTGTTGATCAGCACGCGCAATTCCTCGGAAGAGAAATCGCTCAGGCCCCGCGCGCGCTCGATCCCGGTGCCGTCGTAAATGTGGAGCACGTCGCCGCGCGCGAAATCGCCATCCATCGAGACCACGTCCTCGCGGCAGATCGGCCGCTCGCCGCTGGCCAGCGCCTTGGCGACGCCCTTGCTGACCGACAGGCTGCCCGCCATCTGCAAGCGGTTGGCGATCCAGCTGTCCCAGCCCGACAGCGGGTTGGGATGCGGCAGGACCTTGGTGGAGCGGCGCTCGCCGCTCAGCACGGTGCTCAGCGGACGATCGACCTCCCCTTGCGCGATCCAGGTGGTGCAGCCCGCTTCCTGCGCCATGTTCGCGGCCAGCAGCTTGGTCTCCATCCCGCCGGTGCCCAGCGAGCTCTTGCCCTTGGTCGCATCCATATATTGCGACACGTCCTCGACCTCGGGGATGAAGACCGCGTCGGGATCGTCGGGATTGCGATCGTAGAGCCCGTCGACGCCTGTCAGGATGATCAGATCCTTGGCCCCGATCATCTGCGCCACCTTGGCCGCCAGCCGGTCGTTGTCGCCGACCCGGATCTGTTCGGTTGTGATGGTGTCGTTCTCGTTGACGATCGGCACCACCCCGGCTTTCAGCAGCCGGTGGACGGTGTTGCGGGTGTTGAGGAACCGGCGGTGATCCTCGAAATCGCCCAGCGTGAGCAGCACCTGCGCGATCTCGAAGCCGTATTCGTGGCCCACCTGGCGATAGGCGTTGAGCAGCAGCGGCATCCCGCAGGCCGCCGCCGCCTGCTTGTCGGATACTCCCGCGCTTTCGGGCGTTTCCCCCACGAGACGAAGCCCCAGCGCCACCGAGCCCGAGGAGCAGATGATGACGTTGCAGCCATCCGCGCGCAGCCGGTTCACGTCCTCGAGCAGGCGCTGGAGGAAGCCGAACCGCGGGGTGAGCAGGTCCTGGTTGGCCAGCAAGGCCGAACCGATCTTTACGACTACGCTGCGTTGGGTCGTCACGACAAAATCCACCGGGTTGAAAGCAATGAGGTTTCCACATAGATAGCGATGGTGCAGCGCACAACCCGCTAGGTTGAAAACTCTTCACCCTCCGCGCACTTTGAATTGTCGGGGCGGGCGAAGGCACATTATCTTCTTTATAGAGCTTTACGCTCGGCAGTAAATATTCACTTAATGGCCCCTAATCGCAAGGAGCGACTTATCACTTTTTCAAGAGTACTCATGATCGGTTGTGGTAAGATGGGCGGTGCCTTGCTCGACCACTGGATGACGGGCGACGAGGACTTCACCATCGTCGACCCCGGCCTCGAACAGGCACCCGATGGCGCGCGGCTGCTTGCCGATCGCGACGCGCTGGAGGGCGAGCGCTTCGATGTCGTCGTGGTCGCGATCAAGCCGCAGATGATCGACGATCTGATGCCCCCCTACCGCGATCACCTCGCGCCGGGCGGCTATGTCCTGTCGATCGCGGCAGGCACCTCCGCCGCCCGGATCGCG